>JAFQBR010000070.1 GCA_017399665.1 Clostridia bacterium
GTTTAAAAAGGTAACAAAAAAGCCAAGCGGAATAAATCCACTTGGCAGTAAGTTATGGCTATTAAGTTTTAAGTGCTAATTTAAGATTGAGATTGACTTATACGAGAATTATGCTACTATACGCCACCACGAAAGCAAAAAAAATATGGTGGTGTATTTAATGTAAAAAAGTTTTAAAAATAGTTAAAAAGAAAATTCTTTAACTCAAAATATCATGCTTGGAATTACTCATTTTTATTTATAAAAATGCAAGTTTTTTTTATGATGAATTCAAAAATAATAACTAAAAAATAATTCTAAAAAAATAATTTTTGTGTTGACAATTTAAAAAAAATAACCTATAATTACTTCAATTTTACTGCTATGATAACAAAATCAATAGCGGTGCGTAATTAGTAGCTTTGCTAATAATTTGTTAAGGCAATAATTAGCACTGAGTGCAGTGATTAAAATTTTGATATTTAATTGGGGGTAAGCAAGTCTATGATTTACAATATTTCTCAACTTGACATGCATCTTCAAAAAGCAATAGAAGAATTCTCTTTATTTTCGTTAAAAAAGGATGGAATTACTGTAAAGGCAGTTCCTTCTACTTCTAATTATACGCAAAAAGAAGGGAATGTTCTTACTATATATTACACGAATACAGCAAAATTAATTTACTCTTTATTTCTGTTTGATAGCGTAAATTTCATCGGGAAAACAGATTGTAAATTTGTTTCCGTTATGGCGATGGTTGATATGTCTAGAAATGCCGTTGGTAAGGTGTCTTCTGTTAAAAAACTAATGCGTCATCTCGTGTTAATGGGGTATACTGACTTACAGCTTTATATGGAAGATGTGTATGAAATTCCTGAAGAGCCTTATTTTGGTTATAAGAGAGGAAGATATTCACAGGAAGAACTAAAGGAAATAGTAGCTTATTCTAAAAAAATAGGTTTATCTGTTTTTCCTGCAATACAGACTTTGGCGCATCTTAACGGAATAGCCCGTTGGAGTACCTATCACGAAATTATAGACTTTGCAGATATTTTGCTAGTTGGTGAAGAAAGAACGTATACGCTCATAGAGAATATGCTTCGTTCCTTAAAAGAATGTTTTGGTTGTGAAAAGATTAATTTAGGGTTAGATGAAGCGCATATGCTTGGTCTTGGTAAGTATCTAGACAAACACGGATACACTAAACGAATAGATATTCTTGCGGAGCATATACAGAAGGTGTGTTCTATTGCGGAAAAATACGGCTTTACTAAACCAATGGTATGGAGTGATATGTTCTTCCGTCTAGTAAGCAACGGCGCATATGCATCCGTTAAAGAATTACCTGAAGAAGTGTTAAATTTAGCTCCCGAAAATCTTACGATGCTTGGATGGAACTATTATTTTTTAGATAGCAAATATTACGAAAACATGTTAAATTTGTATAAAAAGTTCAATAGGCCCATTTGTTATGCCGGTGGTGCAAACTCATGGCACGGCGTAACACCTATGAACGGCTTTGCAATGAAGCAAACGAAGGCAGTAATTGAAGGCTGTAAAAGAGCAAACGTGAGTAACTATATGTTCACAATTTGGGGTGACGATGGTGCGGAATGCTCTGTTTTTGCGTGTTTACCTAGTTTAGCTTATGCAGGTGCTTTAACTAACGGAAGACGTGATTACAAAAAACTTTTTGAAAAAATGACGGGAATTACATTTGATAAATTTTTACGCCTTGATTTAAACAATGAAGTTGTTGAAAAATGTCATATGGTAACGGCTCCTTCAAAATATATGTTGTATAACGACTGCTTATTAGGATTAATGGATTGTACTGTTAACGAGGGCGATGGTGAAAAATATGTTGGTATCGCGCGCAAACTTAACACGTTAACAAAGAACAATGAATGGGGATATTTGTTTAGAACTCAAGAAAAGCTAGCAAAAGTTCTTGCTATAAAGTATGAACTTGGTGTAAAAACCAGAAAAGCTTATTTAGCAAAGGATAAGCAAGCAATAAAATGCTTAATTGACAACGAATATAAACAGCTACTAAAAAGAATAGATGAGTTTTACGTTGCCTTTGAAGAGCAGTGGTTTAACGATAACAAATCTTACGGATTTGATATACAAGATTTAAGATTAGGCGGTTTAAAGCAAAGAATAGTACACGTTAAAAAAATTCTTAACGATTACGTTAGCGGAAAAATAGATAAAATTGAAGAACTGGAAGAAGGCGTATTAAATGTATTTTGCGATGAAAACTTAAACGGAAAGGGTGTTGATATTCGTGGGCATAGACATATGTTTAGCGCAAGCATTTTATCACACGTATAAGGAGAAAAAAATGAAAGTTTTTGAAAATGCTAAATGGATATGGGATGCAATAAATACGCAAAATAAGGATGAATACGTGGAATTTTACAGGGAGATAGAATTAGAGTCCA
>JAFQBR010000071.1 GCA_017399665.1 Clostridia bacterium
AGACGTATGCGCTTGGAAATGCACTTATAACGGCAAGAGTGTTGTTATAGTTCACAACCTTTCTTTCTTGCGTGAAGATGCAACCTTTACCTTAAAAGGCGCTTCACTTAACAACTACGTTGCAGTTATTGGCGGTAAGCCCTCTGTAAACGGTGACCAAGTTACTGTTCCCGGTTACTGCACAGCGGTATTTGCCGTATAAAACAAACCAAAATAAATATAAAGGCGGTTATGCAAATAGCATAACTGCTTTTTTATTGCTCTAAAAACAAGAACAAACAAACTAAAAAAGGAAAAAAGTCAATAAGCAGCAATGCTAGTAAATAATTAAAAAAATATGTATAAAAATGCTTAAAAAAGTGCAGAAAACGCAAAAAAACGGTTGACTTTGCGTTGTTTATATGATAATATATAAAGGCTGGTAAGCAGAAGTTAACCCTTCTCGCCGTTTGGCACAGGTCGAAACGGCTCATAATTTTTCTTAATTGTTTGTTAAATTAAGGCTTATTGTGTGTATTTTCGGGTTACTATGCTTAGTAGCCCGATATTTTTTTAATATAATAAGGGAAGGTAAATTATTATTAAAAATCAACATCAGATTAACGACGAAATTAGAGATCGTGAAGTAAGACTTATTGGTGAAGACGGCGAAATGTTAGGCGTAATGAGCGCCCGCCAAGCTTTAGAACTTGCCGATCAAGCAGAGTTGGATCTTGTTAAAATTTCACCCAACGCTGTTCCCCCCGTATGTAAAATTATGGACTACGGCAAATTTAAATTTGAACTTTTAAAACGCCAAAAAGAGGCAAAGAAAAACCAAAAAACCGTTGAGGTTAAGGAAATTTGGCT
Organism: Clostridia bacterium; assembly: GCA_017399665.1. The sequence continues at coordinate 850 of JAFQBR010000071.1, forward strand.
TTCTATGACTATTGACGTTGGAGACCTTAACGTAAAGGCAAAACAAACGTTAAAGTTCTTAGGCGAAGGAAATAAAGTTAAAGTATCAATAAGAATGCGCGGAAGACAGAATGCCCATGCCGATCTTGGCGTAGCAGTTATGCAAAAGTTTGCAGAAATGCTTGGCTCTGCCGCAGTAATAGAGAAAAAGCCCCTTACTGAAAACCGCAATATCATTATGATAGTTGCTCCTGCTTCAACAAAGGGTTAATTAATTAAGAAATAAAAACGGAGGAATAAATATTATGCCTAAAATGAAAACTCATAGCGGTGCAAAGAAACGTTTTTCTGTAACTGCTAGCGGAAAAGTAAAAAGAGGTCACCAAAACAAGAGCCACATCCTTAGCAAAAAAGACACTAAGAGAAAAAGAAGATTAAGAACAACCACCTACGTATCTCGTACGCAGGAAAAAATGGTTAAAACTCTTATTCAAGCTTAATTTAAAGGAGGATTTGTATTATGCGTATTAAAAGAGGCGTTAACGCAGTTAAAAAACGTAGAAAAATATTAAAACTTGCTAAAGGTTACTTTGGATCTAAAAGCAAACTTTATAGAATAGCTCGCCAAGCAGTTATGAAATCACTTGCTTATTCTTACGTTGGAAGAAAAGCAAAGAAGAGAGATTTCAGAAAACTTTGGATTGCAAGAATTAACGCAGGTTGCCGTCTTAACGGTTTATCTTACAGCAAATTCATCCACGGTCTTAACCTTGCTGGTATCACCTTAAACAGAAAGGTACTTGCAGATATGGCTATTAATGATGCTCAAGGTTTTGCTGCTCTTTGCGAAACAGCTAAATCAAAACTTAACTAATTAAAGAGGGGCTGTCTACATATTTTTGTGACGGCCCGTTTTTTTCAATTATGATAACGTCTAAACAAAATCAAACGGTTAAACGCGTTGTTGCCCTTAAACAAAAAAAGGGCAGGGAAGAATTTGGATGCTATGTTGTTGAAGGTGTTAAAATGGTTTCAGACGCTTTAAAATTCGGGGCAGAGGTTGAAGAAATTTTTGTTACCGAAAAGCATCAAAACACTTTTTTAAAAGCCTTTTCAAACGTTACCCTTGTTAGTGAGCAAGTCTTTAATTTTATAAGTGACGAGGTTACACCACAAGGCGTGCTTGCAGTTATCAAAATTCCAAAAAACGTGGCTATAGGTCGATTAACGCGCTGTTTTTTACTAGATAGAGTGCAAGATCCGGGCAACGTTGGAACAATTACCAGAATAGCGACCGCTTGCGGTATTAAGGATATTTTGTTAATTGATAGCGCAGATCCATATTCCCCCAAAGCCGTACGTTCTTCAATGAGCGGTATTTACCACGTGAACGTAATTAAGCTTAGCGAACGCGAAGTTATTGATTTATTAAAAGAACAGGGCATAGCCCTTATAAGCGCAGATATGGGCGAAAGGGAAGTATTCTCTTATACAGCGCCAG
>JAFQBR010000072.1 GCA_017399665.1 Clostridia bacterium
CATATTCAAAATCTTTGGGCAGCATCTTGCGCACCTTGGACTGAGTATATTTTGAGGTAGTAATTTTGCATACTGCCACAAGCTGCCTATACCTTCAAACGTAGCGCTTTGTATGAACGCAAACGAAAACTACGTAGAAGTAGAAGCTGAAGGTGTACGCTACGTATGCGCTGAAGCTCTTGCACCCAAGCTTTTTGAAGAATACACAGTTATCTCTACAAAAAAGGGTAAAGAATACGAATATGCAGAATATGAACCCATGTTCAACTATGCAATCGGCACGTTCAAACAAAAAGCTTACTACGTAACCAATGCCGACTACGTAACTTTAACAGACGGTACAGGTATCGTTCATATTGCGCCTGCGTTTGGTGAAGACGATAGCGAGGTTGGTAGAAGATATGACTTGCCCTTTGTTCAAATTGTAGATACAACGGGTAAGTTTGTTGCAGAAGCTAAAGATTACGCTGGTATTTTCTGTAAAGAGGCAGACAAGCAAATTATTGCCGACCTTAAAGAAAAGAACATTTTATTCAAGGAACTACTTTACGAGCACAGCTATCCACATTGTTGGCGTTGTAACACACCGCTACTTTACTATGCAAGAAGCAGCTGGTTTATCAAAACAACGGCTGTTAAGCAGCAGCTTTTAAAGGCAAACGCTTCAGTTAATTGGATGCCTGCAACGATTGGAACGGGCAGAATGGGTAACTTCCTTGAAAACGTAATAGACTGGGGCTTATCACGTGAAAGATATTGGGGTACACCTCTACCTGTTTGGGTATGTAAAGACTGCGGAAAGGTTCACGTTATCGGCTCACGCGAAGAGCTACGCAATTTAAGCGGAAAAGAAAACGTTGAGCTTCACCGTCCTTACATTGACGAGGTTACCTTTGCTTGCGATAAGTGCGGTGGAACAATGGAAAGAGTGCTCGACGTTATAGACTGTTGGTTTGACTCTGGTTCAATGCCATTTGCTCAGCTTCACTATCCGTTTGAAAATAAAGAATTATTTGAAGAACGTTTCCCCGCTGACTTTATAAGCGAAGCGGTTGACCAAACTCGCGGTTGGTTCTACGTATTACTTGCAATCTCCGTTTTATTATTTGATAAAGCGCCATTTAAGAACTGTATAGTTTTAGGCCACGTTAACGACAAAAACGGATTAAAGATGAGTAAACATATCGGTAACGTAGTAGATCCATGGACTGTGCTTGATAAACAGGGCGCAGACGCCGTAAGATGGTATTTCTACACCTCTTCAGCACCATGGCTTCCCTCAAGATTCTATGCAGAAGCAGTAAGCGAAGGTCAACGTAAATTCATGGGTACTTTATGGAATACCTATGCATTCTTCGTTTTATATGCAGATATTGATAAATTCAATCCAGCAGAGCACGATATTAAAAAATGCAAGTTAAGCTTAATGGATAAATGGGCTCTTTCAAAGCTTCACACACTTGTAAAAGAAGTAGATGAAGGCTTAAAAGAATACAAGATTTTTGAAACTGCAAGAAGCATAGAAAATTACGTAGACCAATTATCTAACTGGTACGTACGTCGCGGAAGAGAAAGATATTGGGGTAGTGAAATGACTGAAGATAAGGAAGCAGCATACACCACTCTATGGACAATTCTTGTAACTTTATCTAAGATTTTAGCTCCTTACACACCATTTATGGCGGAAAGCATTTACCGCAATCTAGTTCCCGAATTTTATAAAGATGCGCCTATTTCAGTTCATCTAACCACTTTCCCCGTTTGCGACGAAAGCATGATTGATAAAGATCTTGAAGAGGGCATGGAAGACGTACTTAATATCGTTTTATTAGGTAGAAGCGCAAGAAATTCATCAAATATCAAAAACCGTCAGCCCTTAGCAAAGCTTTATATCGCAACAGACAAAGCAGTTAAGCTTACGGAAGGTCTTTATGCAATAGCAAGGGACGAACTTAACGTAAAAGAATTCGAGCTTTTACAGGATGCTTCTAAGTTTGTTAACTACAAGATTAAACCTCAGTTAAAGACTTTAGGTCCTAAATACGGCAAAAAGCTTGGCGCAATAAGAAGCTTTTTAGAAAACTGCAACGCATCAGAAGTTGTTGCAACCGTAAAGAGCGGTAGCGCATACGTTACAGAAATAGATGGCGAAGAGGTATCATTCCTACTTGACGATCTACTAATTAACTCTGAAAGCGCAGAAGGCTTTGTATCTGCAAGTGAAAACGGCTTAACGGTTGTTTTAGACGTTCATATTACGGAAGAACTATTACTTGAAGGCGTTCAACGTGAGCTTGTTTCTAAAATTCAGTCAATGAGAAAGGAAGCAGACTTTAACGTAACAGACCGTATCAATATTTACTTTAATGCAGAGGGCAACGCTCACAGAGTTCTTACTCAGTTTGGTAAAGAAATCGCAAGCGACGTTTTAGCCGAAAATGTTAACGAAGTAGCAGAAGTAACCGTTGGCTTTGTAAAAGAACTTGACGTAAACGGCGATAAAGTAATTCTTTCAGTTGAAAAAATATAACTAATAACTAACGTTTTTGTGCGCGTTACAAAAAGATAGCGCGTAAATAGGTAAAATATGATATCAGCAAAAAATTGGAAAGATTATTCAGTTATAGCAACTGGCGACGGTTATAAGCTGGAGCGTTGGGGCAAAGTAGTTTTATTGCGCCCCGACCCACAGGTTATTTGGAAAACTGAAAGGGATATGCAATCTTATCCAGAGCTTTCTGCAAAATATCAACGCAGTTCCTCAGGCGGTGGCGGTTGGGAATATTACAAAAAAATGCCCGACGAATGGACTATCGACTATAAGGACTTAAGATTTTGCATTAAGCCAATGGGCTTTAAGCACACAGGTTTATTCCCTGAACAGGCTGTTAACTGGGATATAATGACAGAGCTTATCAAGGGTGCAAATCGCCCCATAAGTGTCCTAAATCTATTTGCTTACACAGGTGGCGCAACAGTTGCCTGCCTTGCAGCTGGTGCAAGTGTGTGTCACGTTGATGCAGCAAAGGGAATGGTTGAAAGAGCAGGCGAAAACGTACGTCTTTCTAATTTAAAGGATGCCCCGGTAAGATATATTATTGATGATTGCAAAAAGTTTGTTCAGCGCGAAATAAAGCGCGGTCGCAGATATGATGCTATAATTATGGACCCACCAAGCTATGGCAGAGGTCCTAACGGAGAAATGTGGAAGATAGAAAGTGAGCTTTATTCACTTGTTCAGCTTTGTTCAGAGGTGTTAACAGATAATCCGCTATTTTTCCTTATAAACAGTTACACAACGGGCTTACAACCGCAGGTATTAAAAAATATTTTAACTTTAACGCTAAAGCGTTACGGTGGAAAAACTTACGCTTACGAGGTAGGCTTACCAACCGAAGAGGGAATTGTTTTACCTTGCGGAGCAAGCGGAATATTTATTTCGGAAAGCGCTAAAAAGCCACTATCTTTAAAGGAGGAGGACTAATATGAAGGATATGCTTGTAGAAGATCTTTTGGTCTTATATGAAGATAATCACGTAATAGTAGTTTTAAAACCGCAAAACGTACCTTGCTGTGAAGACGAGTCTAAGGATAAAGACCTTTTAACAATAGTAAAAGAGTACATAAAAATCAAAGAAAACAAGCCAGGTAACGTATATGCCGGTCTAGTTCACAGATTAGATAGGGTAACGGGTGGTGTTATGGTTTACGCAAAGAGCTCTAAGGCTGCATCAAGACTGTCTGAGCAAATGCGTAACGGCGACTTTGAAAAGAAATATATGACAGTACTTAGCTCTATTCCAGCAGAAGACAGGGCAGTTCTTCGCCACTACGTGAAGAAAAACCCCATAAACAATATGGTTTACGTTTGTCCACAAACGGTAGAGGGCGCGAAGTTTTGCGAGCTTGAATATCAAGTAATGCAAAAAGCGCATGGCATGGCGTTAACCAAAGTTATTCTTCACACGGGTAGAACGCATCAAATTCGCGTTCAGTCTGCAGCTATTGGTTGTCCTGTATACGGCGATATGCGTTATGGAGGAGAAAAGGCTAAAAAAGGCTTCTTAGCCCTTTGGGCTACATCACTTGCGTTTACCCATCCGGTATCAAAAGAACGCCTTGTGTTTAAAATAGAGCCACCAAAAGATAATACGCCATGGAATTTGTTTGACGTAAGTAAAGAAATAGAACTTTTTTAAAAACAATAAATGAAAACTAAAGAGATGGAGTAATATTATGGATTTTTTGGAATTTTTGTACAAAAATATTGTAGACAGCTTTAACCAAAGAGTATATTACGGATCGGTTGGAGTTCCACTACTAATTTTACAAATGGTAATGTGGGTAATTGGTGGTGTGCTTATTTATCTTGCAATCAAAAAAGATATGGAGCCTACCTTGCTTTTACCAATGGGCTTTGGTGCTATACTTGTAAATTTACCTAACTCAGGTGCGGTGGGGGCAGAAGGTCCGCTTACCGTACTATTTAACGCAGGTATTGC
>JAFQBR010000073.1 GCA_017399665.1 Clostridia bacterium
TAAATAAGCTGCAATTTTTAAAATGCGCAAATACTGACGTGGGAATTTATGAAGAACTCTTAACTGCTTAAATAGCTGAACAGAGATATTAAGAACTTGCTCAACGTGTTTTTCGTTGCAGTGATAATACTTCGTTAACGTCTTTAAGCTGTAAGTAAGTACGTCGCTTACAGGTTTTTCAACTGTAATTGGCATTGCATAGTTAAACATAATACCTTCACGCAGTCCGTTACCTGCAATAACAATTTCTTCAAAGTTTTTATACTTAATAAATGCGTTAATTGCTGCAAGTGCGCTGGGAAGTATATCTGCTCTTGAAGAAGATACGCCTTTTATTCTCTTCTTCTTATCTAAATCCAATCCCTTTAAGGTGTTGTAAATAAGGTCAAAATCTTCAGTTGAAATGTGGTAGTTGTGAACGATTGAGTATGGACTCTTCTTCATTACTTTGCTTATTCTTGCTAAGCTTCTGCAAGACCCGCCTACACCGATAAGCTGTGCGTCGGGATCAATTTCGTTAAGCCATTCAATCTTTTTAAGCTGTTCAATAAAGAATTCTTCTATTTTTTGAGCTTGCTGTTCAGGTTTTAAGCCATCGTTAGCAAAAAGCTCTGTTAAAGTTACTGCACCAAACGGTAATGTTTCGTAGTGAAGAAGATTTCTTCTGTTGTAGTAAACGATTTTTGTTGAGCCACCGCCAATTTCAATGATAACGCCCTTGGGAATATCCATAGTGTTAATAACACCGCGGTAAACGTAAAGTGCTTCTTCTTCAGCCGTTAAAACTTTTAGTTTTATACCACAGGTAGTTGCAACCTCGTCTAAAAAGCTCTTTTGGTTTTTAGCGCGACGAACTGCTGCGGTCGCTACTGCAATAATTCTATCAATTCCGTGAGCGTCGCAAAGTCTTCTGAACATTTTTAAGGTTTTTAAGGTTTCCTGTATGCGTTGAACCTTTAAAAAACCGTCGCGTTCCATATCTTTGCCAAGTCTTACACTTTCTTTAATTTGGTCAACTACAATAAAATGACCGTCACCAAGCATCTCAACTATAACAAGTCTTGCGGTGTTCGACCCAATGTCGATAATTCCAATTTTTTCCACTGTATATATGCCTCTCGTTTTTAATATCAAATTTACCTAGCAAAGGGCATAAAAAAATACCCCCTTAATTGCCAATGATATTATATCATAAAAATAAAAAAAATTAAAGGGGGTTTAAACTTTTTTGTGCAACTTTTTTTATTCACTTTTTGCATTTTTGCCATTTTTAATTATATTTGGAATATTTTTTAAAAAATACCTTTATTTTACAGTTTTTTATACTTGTTTTTACGATTTTTTAAATATACAATTTGCACAAAATAATTTGTATTCATTTTAAGAAATTATTTTTCAATTTAAAAAAGTCGGCTTTATTTAGCACTATCTTCTTTTTTCTTGCTTTGCTTTTGTGCTTTTAAGGTCATAATAAACTTAGCAACTGCAAGTATAGTTAAAAATCCACCGAATAGCTTTGTTTGCATATCACCATTTATAAAGCGCAAAATATACCCACCTAAAAGTGATAATGCAACCGCACTTACAGTTAACGGCAATAACCCCTTCATGTCTATTAGTTTATTTTTTGCCTGAAGTATTAGCGCTATTATTGCCATTGGCACAAAAGAAAATAAATTTATTGCCTGAGCGGTTTTTTGTTCAACCTCTAAAAAGAAAGTTAAAATGGGAATTAATAAAGTACCTCCACCCATACCCATTCCACCAAGTACACCACCGATTGCGCCAGCTAAAAAAAACCAAATGTATTTTATCATAATATGTAAAGCGCAAAACCCTGTTAGAAAAAAAGCATTTTTATGCCGGCAACCAACATTACCCCTTCAAACAAATATTCCAAAACCCTATTGCTTATTTTGTTTAACAAAAGAGCGCCAACAGTACCACCTAGCGCTACCCCGCCAGCAACTGAACCAAACGTTTGCCAAGAGGGTTCTTTTGTTAAAAGGTAAATTATTGCACTAGCCACCGTTATAGGAAGTATTATAGCAATTGAGGTTGCGTGTGCCTTTTTTTGCGGTAATTTATAAAATTTTGTAAGAACGGGGACTACTATCATTCCGCCTCCGCCTCCAAAAAAGCCGTTGATAAAACCTATAACCGAGCCTAAAAGAAGTGAGCAAAAAAACTTTTTTTGTTTATTCATACCCATAGTTTGTTTCTTTTTGGAATTTTTTTACCCGATTTTAAAAAAAATCAGCGAGAAATATACATTTTTTTATGTTTTTGTCGCTAAAAAAATTGCAATATTATTTTATTTATAGTATAATAATCAAAGTATTAAATACGCAAAATTTTATTAAAGGTGTAATATGAAAAAAGTTACTAAGTTTAATTTCAAAACTTTACTCGTACTCTTCCTTTCAATTGCTCTTTGCATGTCTACTCTTTTATCCGTAGCGTGCGACAAAGGTGATGACTCTTCAAGCAGTTCATCATCTTCAGTAGAAAAGGAAGACCCTGTTAACCCAACTGATACTCAAACGCTTTTAAACGGCGACTTTGAGTTCTCTACCTTCTCTAAGAAACCAACTGATTTCCCAGTTTATTCTTCTGTAAGCTGGCA
>JAFQBR010000074.1 GCA_017399665.1 Clostridia bacterium
GGTTGAGGGAACTCCGTCCATTTTTCTTTCCTCCTTCTTATTTTATTGTTTCGCCTTAGGTTTTTGGCTTAGATTATAAATATTATAACATTCATTTTTCAATTTTGCAATAGAAAAAGAATAAAATTTTTGTAAAAGGGCTAGAATTTAGCTATGGAAGTTATGAGTTTTGATTATAAAAGTGAAAATATTAGTAATTTTATCGCAAACACGTTAGAAAAATACCTAAATACCCCTTCTGAAAGTATAATTTTTCTTTTTATCGGCTCTGATAGCAATATCGGTGACAGCTTAGCCCCTATTTGCGGTAGTCTTTTTGAATCGCAGGGGGGTGGTGTGTTTGCTTACGGCAACCTAATTAATCCAATAACCGCAAAAGAAGTGCCTTACGCCATTGAATTTATTAAAAGAACGCATCCTGCAAGCCTTGTAATTGCCGTAGACGCCGCAATTGGTAAAAAAGAGGACGTTGGCTTGATTAAAGTACAAAAAACGGGAATTAAGCCCGGTTTAGGGGTTAATAAGAATCTTCCCGCCGTGGGGGATATGAGCGTTATAGGTATTTTGGGTGAAAAAAGGGGCGAAAAGGCTCTTTTTACGGTTGGTAAAATATCTACCGTCTATAAAATGGCGGAAAAAATAGCTAACGGACTGCAAATTTTTGTTAAAAACAACCAAAAACGTCTAAATTTTTATAAATAATCGTAACAAAGTTAAAAAAAGTAGGCTACGAGGCGTTTGAGGCCCTTTTTAGGGGGGGTAACGTCTTTTACTAGGAAACTTGTGGGCGGTGGGTAAAAGTGGCCCAAAAGCTCAATAATCGCCTTATAGAGCTATTTTTTGCCGTTGTTTTAGCTCTAAAAGCAAGAAAATGGTTTAAAAATAGCTGATAGGGGCTGCAATTTGCCCTCTAAAGGCAAAAAATAAATAAATCATAATTGTTGGTAGCTCTTCAAAAAAGCTCGTATAATCGCGTATAATCTTTGATTATGGGGAATTTTTTGCTTAAAAGGCTTAAACAAGTGTAAAGAATAAGCAAAATCGAAAAAAATTAGTTAAAATAGCACGGCAAGTTAGAAAATCGGGCATTTCTAGGATAAATAGTTCCAAGAAGGGTGTTTGAATAATTTAAGCCGAAAGAAAAAAGAAAAACGCTAATAATGCGGCGAAAATGAGAAAAAGTGAAGAAATTTATTAAAAGTCATTAAAAAGTGTACGTAAATAGGATTTTTATCGTAAAAAACAGCAGTTGTGGTTAAGAAAAAGTGGTAACGTATGCAAAAAAATGCGAAAAACAGTAAAAATCTTATAAAAAAGCCAAATAATTCACAAAAGGGCTAAAAAAGATGTAAAAAATGTGAATAAATTAGTAAAAGGAAATGTAAAAAGTGGGGCTATAGGTCGATTATCAACTATTTGAAGGTTGAAAAATCAACAATTTTTTAACACAAAATCTTATTTTTAAAAGACTTGTCAAATGGCATAAAAAAAGATTAAATAAGTAGCTTGAAAAAGGGGAAAAAATAAAAATTTTAGTGAAA
>JAFQBR010000075.1 GCA_017399665.1 Clostridia bacterium
CCCGGTCATATCGCATGGAATTGGAACTTAATTCTTGCTCACGGCACACTTGGACTTCGCGAACTTTGCAACGCAAGACTAAATCGCCTTAAAGATGATGAAAATGCCGTACAATTTTTTAACGGCGTACTTATTATGCTTGACGCTCTTGACAGCTGGAACGATTTACACGTTAAAGAGCTTGAAAAAATGGGAAAACGTGAAGAAGCCGAAATTTGCAAACGCGTTCCTAAATATCCCGCAAGAAGCTTCCGCGAGGCCGTTCAGTCATTTTTTATGCAGCACATAGTGGTTATGAAGGAAAACCCACACGGTGGAAACTCTCCTGGTAGACTTGATTATTACCTATGGCCCTATCTTGAAACAGATTTACAAAATGGAGTTATCACCGAAGATGAAGCGCAGGCGCTTATGGAAGAGTTATTCCTACGTATAGACGAGCGAATTCATAAAATTGATACTTGGGGAGAATCAATCGTATTAGGTGGTACGCATCAAAACGGTCAGTCAGCGGTAAATCCACTTTCATATATAATGATAAAAGCCTTTATGAAATACGATATTACCCACCCATATTTATATGCCAGCATTTCAAAGAATGCCCCCAAAGATTTTATTAAGCTTTGCGCTAACTACGTAATTAACGGCAATAACAGAGCGCAAATTTTAAATGATGAAGCAATAATTAGCGCCTTAGTAAAATCTGGTGTTAGCGAAAAAGACGCACATCTCTATTACTGTGGCGGATGCATGGAAATAGGCGTTCAAGGAGCAACGAGCGACCTGCTTTTCACCGGCGGTCATAGCTTTATACAGCTTTTGGAATTTTGCATAACAGGCGGTTACTCACTTGTAAGTAAAAAACAACTTGATTATTTTCCTACTAAAAACCTTGCTGACTTTAATGATTTTGAAAGCTTTTACGATTACTTTATAAAACAATGTAAAAGAGTGTTAAATCTTCATTTAGAGTATATGGATATGTTCAGCGAGCAGGCTGAAATTTCTCGCCCGTTGTATCTTATTTCGTCTATGATAGACGACTGCTTAACAAAGGGAAGAAATATTCACGGTGGCGGTGCAAAATACCATGATTACGGCGCAACCTTTATGGGGCTTGCCAATACAGCCGATTCATTAACCGCAATTAAACAAGCGGTATTTGACAGTAAATTATGTACCGCTAACGAGCTTATAGAGGCACTTAAGGCAAATTTTGAGGGCTACGAGGACTTACATAAAACCTTACTTAACTTGCCCAAGTACGGCCAAGAACACAGCGAAGCCGACGGCATGATGGTGCGTATGACTGAAGAAATTAGCAACCATTATTTAAGCTATAAAAATCGCTTTGGCGGATACGGAAAACCAGTTATTTTAGCCTTTATTTGGGCTCCTTGGTACGGCGCAACCGCCGGCGCGTCAGCCGACGGAAGAAAAAGCGGTATGCCCTTATCACATGCCGTTACGCCGCAATCTGCCGGCATGACAAAAGGCATTACTGCAGCACTGAATTCTTGCTCTAAACTTAACTTTGACCTTTTCCCTGGCGGAGCTACAACAATGTGGGATTTAGATCATTCTTGGGCAAACGAAGAACTTGTTGAATGGTTGATTTTATCTTTCTTTAAACAAGGCGGACAATTTTTCCAAGGCAACGTAACGGACGTTAAGGATCTTATTAAAGCACAAGAACATCCTGAAGATTACCCCCACCTAATAGTTAGAGTTGGCGGTTTTTCGGCAAGATTCGTTTGGCTTGGAAAGGACGTTCAAGATGAAATTATTAACCGTTTAAGACACACGCGTAACTAATATGAATACAGTTATTTTTGATATTCAACGTTTTTGCATACACGACGGACACGGGATAAGAACAACCGTGTTTTTTAAGGGTTGCCCTTTAAAATGCACTTGGTGCCACAACCCAGAATCGCAAAGCCAAAAGAGCGAGCTTGCCTTTTTTAAGCACAAATGTACTCTTTGCGGTAAGTGCTTAAGCGTTTGCCCCGTTCACAAAATAAAAGATGGAATTCATTTTTTAGATAAATCAAACTGCAATCTTTGCGGTAAATGTCAAAAGGTATGCCCATCAAGCGCACTTGAAATCATTGGCAGTTTACATGATACGGAAGATCTTTTGCAAGAAGCTTTAAAAGATAAAACATTTTATGAAACTTCTGGCGGTGGCATTACCCTTTCCGGTGGCGAACCACTTTCACAGCCAAATGCATGCGAAGAGCTACTAATAAGGGCAAAGCAAGAAGGGCTTAACACCTGCGTTGAAACTTGCGGTTTTGCCAGCGAAGAAGTAATTTTAAAAATTGCAAAGCATACCGATATTTTTCTTTACGATTACAAGATAACTAATACACAAGAGCATATTAAACATTGTGGCGTTTCAAACGATATCATCATATCAAACCTTAAGCTTTTGAATAAAATTGGTAAAAAAATCGTACTACGTTGCCCGATTATTCCTACCATTAACGATAACGAGGATCATTTTGAAGGCATAGCAAAACTTGCAAGCGAGCTTGAAAATATAAACAAAGTAGAAATAATGGCATTCCACCTTTTAGGCTTTGACAAATACGACGCCCTACAAAAAGAAAACTTGCTTTTCAGCCACAAAAAAATGGACGACGAGCAAAAAGATTGGTGTGTACAAAAGATAAGCGAAAAAATTAAAGCGTTAACCGACAGACCGATTATCGTAATTTAAACAAACTAAAAGAACGAACAGATTTTGTTCGTTCTTTTTTTGCTTTTTTATTAAAATGTCTATCTATATGTCGATTAACGGCATATTCAATAAAAATCAACCGTTTAAATATTCGGTTAAATAGTTAAGGTCTTCATCAAAAATTTCTTTATCTTCAGCCGTAAGTTCATTATAAGAATCCCCTGTTTTAAAGGCATTCATATAAGATAGAAGGTCAGTTAAAAAGGTATTATTCTCGCTATCTATTCCATAAAAAAATAGGTGCTGAATAGGATTGCCGTTTTTATAACCGTAACAGTACTCTTCGACTTCAGAATAATTCAACGTTCCCTCTTTTGCGCGTGCAATAAAGTATTTACCGGCGATAAGCATTACGTATTGCTCTTCAAGATTATAAGCTTTGTTGTCTTTAAAATATTTCTTGAGAGCGTCATCATCTTCAGCCTTAATCGTTGCGTTTATTAGTTTTACAAAGCTTTCTTGAGTTTTAGTTTTTTCGTAAGCTTTTTCGTAATACTCTAAAGCAACGTCATCTTTACCCACGTCACTATAAAAATTACCCATAGTTATTGGTGCAAAAAGAGCAAGCGCGCCATAAGTGATAGCGCAAACCAAAACTATTGCAATAACCGTTATTATAGAGGTTTTTATAATTGTTTTGTGCATAATTTACCTTAATAAGCTATTATTATTTATTTTAGTATACCACAAGTTGAAAATAATGTCTACAAATAGCAAGATTTTTTATAAACTTTTTATTTCATTTTTTTATTCAAGCATATACAAGAAGTGTTTTTCATACAAATTATTGTAGGAGAAATATTATGAATAATAAAGTTATAAAATTTTTTGCAATCGTTAGTATTTTTTGCCTTTTATCTATGACAACTGTGTTTAGCGCTTGCAAGCAAACTCCTGACTATCTCTCTTACGTAAGCGAGCTTAGAAAGGACGTTTTTTGCGGTGAAAAGGATAATTTTTCGGTTGTTGTTTTTGCAGGTACCAAAGAAAAGCCTGCCACCTTTGACGGAGATAAAAAGGAAACTTTGCTTTTTTTAACCTTTAAAGTTATGCAAAAAGAAGAATGTGGCAGTGTGATAACGGTAAATTTTGAGCTTAACGACAAAAAATACAGCCAACAGCTGCAGTTTAATCCTGTTAAAAGCACTCTATCTTGCGACGTTGAAGTTACTTCTTTACCCGAAAAAAATTTAACGGTAGAGCTAATTTTTGGCGAAAATAGCACGGTAATTACTACATATTCAAAACTTAATGAAGATACCGTAAAGTACACCCAAGCGTTAGATAAAGCAATCGAAAAAGCTCAGCCATTTTTAAAGGAACACACAAAAGATGGTGTGCTTAAGGCAGAAATAGTTGTTAGACTGCTTTGCGAAAACGATAAAAACTATTATTACGTCGGTTTCGTTTGTGAAGAGGGGTTAAAGCAGGCTTATCTTATAGACGGAAAAACCTGCCAAATAATAGCAGAAAAAATAAATTAATTTATTAAAAAACCGCGCTATAAGTCGATTAGCGCGGTTTTTGCTTATTTAACTGCCTTTGCAATCTCTAGTGCAATAGCGAAGTTTTTTAACCTATCGTCAATAGTAATCAAGCCCAATATAGAGCGTTCCCATTTGTTACTATCTAAGTTGTCTGCGCGGTATAAAAAGTTGTAAAATTCATATCCGTAAAAATCACATACAGCCTGCATAGCACTTACTTCCATTTCAACGGCAATACAACCATCCGCTTTTCTTTTTTCAAGGTTGTTTTTCGTTTCACGATAAAAGGCGTCCGTTGTCCAGGTTTTTCCCAAAACAAACTCAACCTTACTTGCCTTTAGAATTTGTGCCACTTTACTGCTGTTTTTTATTTCTATGTAGTCATTTAACGGAGCATAATGATAACTTATCCCCTCGTCGCGATAAGCAGATGTTGGAACGATAATAAGATTTGGCGATATGTTTTTATCAAGACCACCACAAGAGCCGTACATAACAAACTTTTTACAAGAATACATATAAGACAACTCTTCTACCACCCCTGCAACGGCAACCGCGCCAATGCTGGGTTTTATAACGCCGATATCACTACCCTTAAATTTGTAAACGGGGTAAACGTTCGCAACCGTTTTAAGGGGTAAATCAAGTTCTTCAAGCAAGCCCTTTTCAATAAGCGCTTCCATAACCTTATAAGAAAAGTTAATTATGCAAACGGCAAGCGAAAAGCTACTTTTTGGCAAACTATCCTTTGCGGTAATAATAGGCTCTGATTTTTTATCAAAAGAATGTATTATACTCATTTTTATTTTTCCTTGTAGACCTTTTTTAAAAATCTTATTTAAGTTAAAAAAAGCGCTAACAATGTGTTAGCGCATTTTGTTTATTTTTTATAATCTTACTTATAAAGGAAATCGCCGCTGATAATATTACCAACCGTTTCCCCTAGCCAACCGGGAGCTCCTATATCAAGCAAGAATAATGGGTTGTATTCGTAAACCAAACCGGTTAAATAACCAGAACGTAAAACGTCGTTTGTATAGGTAAATAATCCGCTACCGTCTAAAGAAGCAAACAACCAATAGAAGCCAACTACTAAAACAGCCGCAAATGCAAGGTTCACTAGTCCGCCTAAAAAACTGCCAAGTATTTTAAAGAATAGCACTTTTGAACGAACCCATTTTACAAAGCGTTCAAACTGACGGCTTACAAATCTCCAAAATGCGTACATTGGAATAAATAGAATTAACGTAGGAATACCAATTGCTAGATAGTGCGCAATATCAGCCGTGCTAATACCAAGCTTAAGAAGCTCTACGATACCTGCAAGGCTTTGCGCAAAATCATAAAAGGCATTTTGTAAATCCTCTAACCAGCCAACCCAGTCGAAAACGAAAAATACAAGTGCAAATGCAGATGCGATGCCAAACACGATATTTAAAATAGCAATAACTACGTTAAACGTAGAATTTAAAAAGCCTTTTTTAATACCTCTGTATAAAAACAAACCGAGAAAGGCAACCAATAAAATGTCTGCTACCCAATACATACTAATACCATCCTTGCGCAAAAAAGCTCTTGCGCCCGTAAATATATTTTTATTATATTATAATTTATATTATTTGTCAATGCTTTTTTAAAACTTTTAAAGCCAAACAAATCAAATAATAACGTTTTTTAGCAATTTTTTTTTGCTTATCTTTATTTTGCGGGTTTATAAGTATCTTTAAGTGAGGTAATTTCGTGAAGAACTGTTTTACCTTCTACTTTGCCCGTCTTATAGTAACCAATTCTTAAAAGCTGGAAGCTTTCTCCTTCTTGTACTTCCTCAAGATACTTTTCAGCCTTTCCGTCAAACTCTTTAACACTATCGTAGTTAAGTCTTTCGCTAAAATCTTGACCGGAATACTCTGCGTCCTTTAATAAATAGTCGTATTTTCTAACCTTAACGTCAACTGCTGTTTTTGCGTCTACCCATTGAATAGTGCCCTTAACCTTAATTCCAGAATTGTCTGCTCCGCTTCGTGAATCAGGAAGATATGAACAAATAAGTGCCTCTATAGCACCGTTATCGGCATATACAACGCGTTCACACTTAATAATATAAGCATTCTTTAAACGCACGTATCCATCCGGTTTAAGTCTGAAATATTTTGGTGGAGGATTATCTGAAAAGTCTTCTGCAGAAATATAAAGCTCTTTAGAAAAAGTAATTTTTCTCTTGGGGCTGTTTTCCATTTGAGGCTTCGTATCAAAATCTAAAAGCTCTTCGCCATCGTAATTTTCAATAATAACCTTAATGGGATTAACAACCGCCATTGCTCTTTCTGCATGTTCGTTTAAGTGTTCGCGAACGAAGTGTTCTAAATAACCTGCTTCTATTTCTGAATTTGCTTTAGCAACACCAACAGCCTCACAGAAGTTTTTAAGCGCTTGTGCGGGAATTCCCCTTGCTCTTAAGCCCGTTAAGGTTGGCATTCTTGGATCGTCCCAGCCTCTAACCGCTTTATCTTCAACAAGCTTTTTAAGATAACGCTTACTCATTACTGTATTTGTAATGTTTAAGCGAGCAAACTCAATTTGGCGAGGCTTATGAGTAACCTGTGTGTTTTCAACAACCCAATTATATAAAGGTCTGTGATCTTCAAACTCTAGGGTACAAAGCGAGTGAGTTACACCTTGCATAGAGTCGCATAGTGGGTGCGCGAAGTCATACATGGGATAAATACACCATTTATCCCCGGTGCGGTGGTGAGTTGCATGTAAAACTCTGTAAATAACAGGGTCACGCATGTTCATATTGGGTGACGCCATATCTATTTTTGCACGAAGAACTTTTTCGCCGTCTGCAAACTTGCCTGCCCTCATATCTTCAAAAAGCGCAAGGTTTTCTTCAACGCTTCTGTTTCTGTATGGGCTTTCTTTACCGGGTTCTGTTAGAGTTCCGCGCGTTTCCCTTATTTGTTCTGCAGTAAGGTCACATACGTACGCCTTACCGTCCTTTATTAGTTTAACAGCTAAAGAATAAATAGTATCAAAAAAGTCTGAAGCATAATGCATTTCGTACCACTTAAAGCCAAGCCATTCAATGTCTGCTTTAATAGCTTCAACGAACTCCGTTTTTTCTTTAGAGGGATTTGTATCATCAAAGAAGAGATTGCACTTTCCGCCGTATTTTTTTGCAGTACCAAAATTTAAGCATAACGACTTAGCATGCCCAATATGCAAATAACCGTTTGGTTCTGGTGGGAATCTGGTGTGAACTTCGTTAACCACACCCGAAGAAAGCTCTTCGTTAATTATGTCCTCAATAAAGTTTTTTGCTTCCATTTCCATAGTATTTTTCCTTCTATATAAATTATCTTTTTTTTCTTTTTTATGTTGATAATCGCCCTATAGGCGCACTTTTATACTTCTTTAAGCTTTTTGATTACCTCTTTGAAATAATCTGGCAAATCACAACTAAACGTCATTTGCTCCCCTGTTGTGGGGTGAACAAAGGTTAGCGAACGCGCGTGAAGAAGTTGGCCGTTTAAATTAAATGGGCATTTTTTAGGTCCGTATGTTTTATCGCCTACAATGGGACATCCCAAATGCTTACTATGCACTCTTATTTGGTGCGTTCTACCCGTTCTTAAAGAAAACTCGCACAAAGTATAACCTTCGTAACGTTTAAGCACTTTATAATCGGTAACAGCCTGCCTACCCTTGCTTGAAACGGTATACGCCGTTCTATCCTTTGAAGAGCGGTCAATAAAGGTATCTATTACACCGCTATCTTCTTTAACCTTGCCGTGAAGCAAAGCAATATATATTCTCTTGCAAGTCTTTTTTTCTATTTGACTTGCTAAACTTACGTGCGCCTTATCGTTTTTTGCAACGATTAATAGCCCCGAAGTATCCTTATCTATTCTGTGCACTATACCCGGGCGAATAACTCCGTTTATACCGCTTAAACTATCTAAAGAATAAAGCAAGGCGTTTACCAAGGTATTATCATCCGTACCATTACCTGCGTGAACCGTAAGCCCTTGTGGCTTGTTTATAAGTGCAACGTCGCTATCTTGATAAACGATATCAAGCGGAATATCAACCGGTTTTACCTCCAAAAGAGTGGGCTGTGGTACGGAAAATTGCACAACGTCCCCCGTTTTTACAACATATTTACCCTTTTGAGGCTTGTCGTTTACAAGAACAAGTCCGTCATCTGTCAGCTTTTTAATATGCGAACGGCTGTATTCGGTATTTGATGCAATAAACGCATCTAAGCGCGCGCCACCGCAAAGAGCCACTAACTTATTCATCTGTTTTTTTCACTTCTTTTTCTTTATTTTTTTTACCAACCTTAAACACCGGGTCGCTATCTAAAAATAACACGTAAAAAATTAGCATAGCAGCTCCAACGCAAAGACAGATGTCTGCAACGTTACAGTTAAAGCGAAAGGGGGGAAGTAAAATAAAATCACGAACGAATTTAAAAGCAATTCTATCTATAAAATTACCTATTGTACCAGAAAACATAAGCGCCATTGAAGTAAGTAACCACTTACTTTTTGGCTTTTTCCAAATTAAAAACACAACGCCTGCAACTAAAACAATAACCGTTAAAACAAAAAAGAAGGTCTGCGCCCAAGGCTTATCGGAAAGCATACCAAATGATGCACCCGGGTTTTCATCAAAATACAAGATTAAAATTTTATCAATTATGGTTACGTTAACGTCCGTTGCATGACTTATTATTTTTGTTACTTGATCTAAAAGTAAGGTAATAAAGAAAAGTATAATATACCACATTAATCCATCACTCCAAGCTCCTTGCATAGGGTTGCAAGGTCTAATTCACCGCTGGGATTAAGCACCTCATCAAGATTAAATCCGTTGGTTTGCTCACCGCCACCGCTAATTACGCTGTTTAATTTTTCAAGAATTTCAATGCCCTCTTCCAAGGTTTTGGGGCAATCGTTATCTTTAAGTATTTCGCTTAAAGCAAGCGCTAAAGCCATTCTTTTTTTGCTTTCAGCAGTCCTTTCTTTAGGCTCTGGCAAAGCGCTTATCCATTTTTCAATAAAAGCGCGAAGCCGTAAAAGCTCTAAGCGGTATTTGTTTAAAGCATCCTCTTCAAGCTCTTTTGCCCGTTGTTTAGCTTCATTTAATATCGCATCAACTTGGGCAACGCCCTTTTGCTCTTGTAAAGCTTTTTCACGCTCGCTTGCTAAAAGTTTTTCTTTTAAAGCGCTGTTTTCGCTTTCAAGCTTACTTATACGCTCTTTTAAAGCGCTATTTTCTTCGCTTAATTTTTTATTTTTATTAAAAATCAAAGTTTATCTCCCCTGATTTGCTTTATCATACTAGTTTTTAACTCGTAAAGATCATCAGAAATATCTACTTTGTAGATATGCGGATTATCTATACGTGTATATTCTTCCCAAAAAGTAGCCATTTCTTGCTTTGCATAAAGAGCTATATCTTTTAATTTAGGAAGGTCATAGCACAGCTTACCCTTTTCCATAATCTTTACCGAAAGCTCGCGAAGCTCATAATTTTCAAAGGTAATACTCTTCCATCTTTCGGTGGGATGATATAGCGTTAAGGGCTTTGTAGTATCTATCTTTTCGCCACGCAAACAAATTACGTCTGCCTCTGCCATACCGTTTACGTATACCCTATAAATACTCTTAAAGCCGGGGTTCGTTATCTTTGCGCTATTATCTGAAAGCTTGATTTTAGGGGTTATGCTTCCGTCTTCTTCAATAATACCCGCAAGCTTATAAACACCGCCAAGCGCTGGCATTTCTTCACTTGTTATAAGTTTTGTTCCAACACCCCAAAGTGATATTTTTGCACCTTGGTTTTTAAGTGAGGCAATAGAATGCTCGTCTAAATCGCCTGATGCGCAAATAATAGTATCGGGATAGCCTGCTTCGTCAAGCATTTCCCTTGCCTTTTTAGAAAGGTATGCTAAATCACCCGAATCAAGGCGGATACCAAGTGGTTTGTGCCCTTGAGCCTTTAGTTCGTCAAACACCTTAATAGCGTTTGGAACACCGCTCTTTAAGGTATTATAGGTATCTACTAAAAGCAACGCAGAATCCGGATAAATGTTGGCATAAGCTTTAAAAGCGTCGTATTCCGTGGGGAAATTCATAACCCAGCTATGCGCGTGCGTACCGGAAACCTTTACGTCGAACATCTGCCCTGCAAGCACGTTAGAGGTTGAATTACAGCCACCGATTATTGCAGCCCTTGCGCCGTAAAGCCCGGCATCCGGGCCTTGCGCTCTTCTTAAACCAAACTCTAAAACGTTATCCCCTTTTGCTGCATGACATACCTTTGCCGCCTTTGAGGCAATTAAGGTTTGGTGGTTAAACATATTTAAAATAGCCGTTTCAACAAGTTGCGCTTGAATAATAGGTGCGCGAATAGTTAAAATAGGCTCGCCCGGAAAAACTACCGTTCCCTCTGGCACAGCATATACGTCGCCTGTGAATTTTAGGCTTGAAAGATATTTTAAAAAGCCTTCGTCAAATAGATTAAGCGAACGCAAATATTCAATTTCTTCCTCACCAAAATTAAGGTTTTGCAGATAATCCACAACTTGCTCAAGACCTGCTGCAAGAGAATAGGTTATAAGCTTGTTTTGGCGGAAAAACAGGTCGAATATAGCAACCTGTTCGTGACGGCCCTTTAAATAATAGCCGTTCATCATTGTTAGTTGATATAAATCCGTAAGTAAAGTTAAATTTCTATTTTTCATAATACCACCTATAAATATGCAAAGTTTATGATAATTTATCAGTTTTAGATAAAGTTGTAAGTCTATTTAGGTGCGTTTAATTTTCACTTAGGCTTAATCTTTACTTAAAGCTTTTAATTTCAGGAAGCTCTTCTTCCTTTTTTTGTTCAGGATTTTCAGCCTTTTCTTTTTCGCGCGTTTTCCAGTCTTTATAATCAGGCTTTTGATCGTCTGTTACAAGAACAAGGTTCTTTCTGTAAATAAACATTATTGCAAGAATAGGCATAGGAATTGCACAAAGAATAACCACAAAAATTACCCACCAATCCACTCCAAACAATGATGCGATCACCAGAATAAGAATAAGCGCGAAGAAAAGCAAGAACATGGCTATTGCCATATCTAATTTATGATCAAATACACTGCCTATAACTATGCAGGCAAGCCCCATTACAAAACATGCGGTTGCAACACCTGTAAAAACAGTTGCTAGCGTTTTTGTAACTGCATTGTCATGCTTTATTAAGTTACCTGCAATAATTGTTGCAACGGCAGACAATACTAGCGTTATTGCTAAAGAGATAATTATTGCCGTAAAGCGTGAGATTTTAGCCTTTTTAACATCACTCATAATTTTTCTCCTTTGAATGAATTTTTATAAAAACCTAGCAATTTATTTACTTTCGTCTGCAGTTGCCTGTTCGGGCTCTTTATCTGCGGATAGTTTTTCTGCTTGGTCTATAACCGCATTGTCGTGAGCTTCAGCCTTTTTAACGAAGTGGCGAAGAATAAAGAAGGCGGGAACAGCCAATACAACAAGCAAAATTGAAAGAGATTGAGAGGGTGAAAGGTTGCCGATAAACGAACCTCTATAATCATCTCTTGCAAATTCGATACAAAATCTCCAAACGCCGTAAGATGCAAGGTATATGGGAAGAATAAGTTTAAATCTCTTCTTTAAAACAAGAATTGAAAGAATTGCAAATAGCATGAATAAGAAAAGTGATTCGTAAAGCTGAACAGGAACATAGTAACCCGTTATTCCCGTTCCAGCAGAGGTCATTTTTATACCGCCAAAAACGTATTCACTGCCTAAATATGCACCGTGACAACAACCGCCAAACAAACAACCAAGTCTGCCAAAAGCATGAGCAATTATCATGCAAAGAGGGGCAACCATTACTGTTTTTGTAAGCGCATAAGGATAACGCTTTTGAAAGCTTAGGCAAATAATGATATAGGTCAATGCACCCGTACCTAATCCGCCAATAGCAGTAATACCATCTTCTAAAGAAAATTTGGGATTTGTAACACCGCTTTTTATTTGATCAATATAGTTAAAAAGACCTTGCCAAGCAGCAGAGCCAATAAACCCTACAACGATAGAAACAATTCCGGCATAAAAAGCAAAGTCAATGTATTTTGCAGAAATGCCCGCCCATTTACCAAATTCAAAAAGAACGAAAAAGCAAGCCAAAATTCCGCAAGCGATAGATATGCCGTATAGGTTAACACTAAGTTCGCCTAAAGAAATAATTGCGTGTGGATACATAAAAGTCCTCCTATAGTCTATTTCGCGCACGTAAGCGCGCGATATTTATACTAATTTTAGTTGTATTATAACACAAAGGAATGGCTTTTTCAATTATTTTTAAGTGATTTTTTATTATTAAGGCACTAAAAGAAGATATTTTTTTCTCTTTATAGAGAAAAAGAGAACACAGAAAGGGGCGTTTAACAATAAAAAAACGCCCGTTTTATTTGCCAAATGGCAACAAAATCAAGCGTTTTTAAAATATTTTATTTAAAAAAGTAGGCGTATAGGTCGATTATTAGCTATTTTGCATTTTGTCAACAATTGTTGCAACTATCATATCAAAGGCGTTTTTATTATATCCACCTTCGGGAACGATAATATCGCTATATCTCTTTTTAAAGGGCTCTATATACGCTTCGTGCATGGGCTTTACCGTTGATAAATATTGGTCTGCAACTGAATCTAAGCTTCTGCCACGTTCTTTTACGTCGCGAAGCATTCTTCTTAAAATTCTTACGTCCGCATCTGTATCAACAAAAATTTTATAGTCTAAAAGCTCCACTATTTGCGGCACGGCAAAAAGCATAATACCTTCAATTATTATTACTTTTTTACTTTGCATTTCGATAACTTCTTCACCGCGAAGGTGCGTAGAAAAATTATAAGTTGGACACTTAATCGTTTTATCATCTTTTAACTGTTTAATATGCTCGATAAGTAAATCAACGTCAAAAGCGTCTGGGTGATCGTAGTTTGTTTTTATTCTTTCTTCAAAAGGTATATGTGCGTTATTTTTATAGTAGCAGTCCATACTGATAAGTAGGCTGTCTTTTTTAAGCGCGTTGTAAATCTTTTGAGCCAAAGTGGTTTTACCGCTACCCGTTCCACCGCAAATACCTATAATTAAGTGATCCATATTCCCTTTCTCCTTAGTAAAAAACGTTATTTATATTATTATGTGTGGCTATAAGTCGATTATCCGCATAAATACTAATTATGTAAAAAGCCGAAAGCAACTACGCTATCGGCTTAAATATATACTTTTAAAGGCAATTATCTTGCAACGGGCTTGCCGTTTTCGTCAAGTTTATAATATGCATTAGAAGCTGAAATTTCAAATTCTAGTTCGCTACTAGAGCCTACAAAAGCGTTACTTGCTAATGAAGAAACAGAGTGTGAAATATAAACCTTGTTAAGCTCTGTGCAGTAAGCAAACGCTAAATTACCAACTGTTTCTACCTTTTCAGTTAACGTAAGTTTTGTTATTGATACGTTACAGAAAGCAGAATCGCCAATAACCTTTAAAGATGAAGGAAGGTTAAGCTGTTTAATGCCCTTGCATCCATAGAATGCGCCAGCACCAATTTCTTCTACACCTTTATAGAAATATACGGTTGTTAAATCTACACAGCCGTAAAAAGCGCTGTTTGAAATAGTTTTGATAGTTCCGGGAATACGCACTTCTTTAATGCTTGCGCCCTTAAATGCATTTTCGGCAATAACGGTAACGTCTGCTTCGTTATAAGTCTTGGGAACGCTAACTGATTCGGGAAGATCGTTTACGTCTTTTGCGCAAACAGAATAAGTTCCGTCTTCAAGCAAAACAAAATTAAAAAGACTTTCATCTGAGCCTTCGTAAGCTTTAGCGTCTATACAGCCTGTTAAAAGCGCGGTAGCTAAACAAGCGATTATAAACAATGCAACTGCTTTTTTAAGTAATTTCATAATTATCTCCTATGACTATCAAACTTGAATAATCAACAAACAAAGCATTTTTCACCTTAAAAACAAGGCAAATAAAGGTTGCTCATAAAATTATTATACAAATTTAAGTTCTTTTTGTCAATACTTTCTTAAATATTTATTATATAAAATACATTTTTTATTTTAATACAAAGCAAAAAATGCTTAGTTTTTTCTTTGCGAGCTTTTACTCCACCATAAAAGCAGTAAAGTTTTATTGTAAATGGTTTAGATGCAAGTTAGTGGCTTAAAAATGCAGATTTGGCGAAAGGCACGCAACTATCGTACGTAGCTGAGCCAAAACGTAAATTTTTATGCCAATAACGAAGCAGGAACTAATATATTGTAAATAAGCTTTAGATGCGAGTAAGACAAGGCGTTTTGTTTTTAACCGCAGGGAGTGACCTTGCTGGTCACAGGAATGTGGGCAAAAACAAAAGAACAAAGTATTACGAAGCAGATAAGGCTTATTGTAAATAAGGTTTAGATGCGAGTTAGATTGACAAAAGCGAGCATTGACTGAAGGGAGTGTACTTTTGCGTACATGACCGAAGGCAAGCACAAGCTTTTGCCGATATAACGAAGC
>JAFQBR010000076.1 GCA_017399665.1 Clostridia bacterium
GCCGTCCTCTTCTATCGCCCAGCCCTTAAATATCTTGCCTTTAGGCGCGGTAAAGCCGTTTTGGGGTAAGGTAAATAAGCCGTAAAAGTTTTCTATCGCGCTCATTTCACCGCTACCGCCGTTTGCAATAAACTCTATCGTATAAAATGGATGTATATGTAAATACTTAACGTTCTTTAACTCAGCCTCGTCTAAGCCCTGAACGCAATCACTTGCATTAGTGGTAAGGCTTGAAAGCATTTCGTAAGGCATTGTGAAAAGAGAAATATTAGGATAGCGAGATATTGCTTGATTACCGCTAAGCTTTACGTCTGCATTGGTTATTATTGGCGCAGATAGCGATTCAAACGCTAAAATGGCACAAGAAGGAGGATTTTCAGCTGCAGTAGGGCCTATTGCATTAGCTTCTAAAACCCCACCGCTTACCGTAATAAGACCGCCTTCCGTGCAAAGCCCTGCGGATATTCCTTGCGAACTTAAAGCGATTAGCTTAGTCATACAATCTATTAACTCTACGTTCGTGGCGTTAATACAAGCTGCGGCAAGTCCTTCAACGGAAATATCTATCAGGCTATTTTCAACGGTTACGTCACCTACTTCAGACATAACTCCAATACCAAGAGCCGTTTCCTCTGCTGAAAGGTCAATTTTTATCTCGCTTGCTTTTATTTCTATTGTCTTTTCTGAATATATACCTGAGCTGGAATCTTCTTGCGCGTCACAATCAAAATTAAGCGCACAATTCTTTACGCTTACCTTTTTTCCGGCAGAAATTCCGTAAGCTACGTCACCGTATATTTTAAAATCAGCAATAACGTCTTCCATCTCTACGTCGCCGTTAAGAAGGAATATTCCAGCCAAGCTAGCCGTTACTTCTAACGCGCTGTTCTTAATAACTAAACTAGGGGATGCTTCCAAATATATTAAGGTTTCTGCCTTTCCCTTTATATCGCTGTTTTCGATATACATAGAACCCGTTTCAGATTGAAAACAATCCGTTTCTGAGTCTGACGTAACGGTAGAACCGTTAACGTATATCGCGCCACCGCCGGTGCTAACTAGGCAGTCCTTTGAAGAAAGCGTAGCGTTTTTAAGCGTAACACTTCCTTCAGACGTTTCTATGCCTGCGCCTAAAAAGGCAACTGAGGCGTTTTCTATAATAACCGATTCCGAGCAATAAACACCCACGTCGTAGTTTGTTTCCAACGAACCGCTACCCGTTATTTTTACGTTTTTTGAACTGTAAATTGTAAAAATGCTATCTTCTTCCGCATTTTCTTTTTCCGTTATTTTATTAGTGCCAATAAGATTTATAACAAGCCCGTCTACTTCGTTATATATACCGGAATAGCCATCTTGTGCTTGCGTGCAATATTCCGCTAAGTTAGCGTTATTCAAGGTTAAGGTTTTAGTTGCTGTATCGTAAGATACAGTTCCGTCCTCTAACACGTCTGAAGCGTTATTTTCACTAATTTCAATGCCTGCAACCCAAATAGCGTAGCCGTGAATTGCTGCGTTTGCTTCTTGATTGTTTGTAATAGACAGTACTGTGGATAAAGAAAATATAAAGGTTAGGGCAATAAAAAGTCCTAAAATTTTATTTTTCATACAAAACTCCTTTAAAGCAGGGCAAGGGTTGGGAATTGGTCCAACCCTTGCGTTTGGGCTAGACGCCCTTAATTATTTCTTAATAGCTTTTTTCTTTCTAATAACGAACCAGTAAATGCAGAATCCGCCACCGCCAAGAAGTACAACTGCGCCTGCAACTATGCCTATAATAGCGCCGGTGCTTAAGCCTTTTGCCATATCAAATCCACATACGTCGCATTTTTTATCGCCGTCAGCGTCAACGTGAGCGCTTACCTCTAGCTTTTCACCGCAAGAAGCACAAAGCTTGTGGTGACCTTCTTCGGTAGCAATCCATTCAACGCCTGCAGTATGACCTTTCGCGGGTTCTAAAACCTCACCGCATTCCGTACAAGTTTGTGCTTGTGTGCAGGTTGCTGCTGTGCCGGGGGTATGTGCTTCTTCTGCTGCTCTTACAAGCTCACCGCAAACGGTACAGTGTTGACCGGTA
>JAFQBR010000077.1 GCA_017399665.1 Clostridia bacterium
GCTTCATCTTAAATGACGAGACTTATCATAAAAATAAATATATATATAATATGGTAAGAGGTAATTATGCAACGTTCCCAAAACTCTAAAATTGCAATAGCCAACGCCTTTAAGGCTTTGCTTGATAAAAAAAGATTTTCAGATATTACAGTTTGTCTTATCTGTGAACAGGCAAATATTTCAAGAAAGATATTTTATAAGCATTTTAAAGATAAATTTGATCTTGTTTATTTTATTTTTAAGGAAGACTTTAAAAAAGATTACTACCCCGAAGAAACGAATTTTTCAAAGCTTTTTAGCTGTGTAATCCAATATTTTTACGATAATAAAAAACTTTATAAAAAACTTTTTTCAGTAACAGCACAAAACTCTTTTTCAGAAACCTTCCATTCTTTGCTTTATCAAGGTCTTTATACCGATAGATATTTGCTTTGTTTTGATAATGATGATGAACGCGATTTTGCCGTCAACTTTTTTACGGACGCACTTACTATTTCCATTCGCGGATGGATCACTAAAGATACACCCGAAACGGCAGAGGAGTATCTATTAAAAATAAAAAAGATGTTTATACCTGTGGTTAATAGCAATATTATTGAACAAAATGTCCCCAAATAGGTCGATTAACGGCACTTTCAACCTTTTTTAGAGCGATTAAATTTTTCGCTCTTTTTTATTCTTATTGACTTGTTTTTATAATATATGAGAGGAAAATATAAACCTAAACAAATAAAAAGATTTTATTCTTTTTCAGATTATTTAATAAATACCTTTGGAAAAAAAGTATATAAAATTTCTTTAAGCGCTGGCTTTTCTTGCCCTAATCGCGACGGAAAAATTTCAACGAGGGGGTGCATTTTTTGTAGCGAAGGAGGTAGCGGAGATTTTTCTTGCAATATTTTACAAGGTATAGACGATGCCATTGAAAATGCAAAGCTAAAGGTTAAGAATAAAACAAACGAAGATAGTTTTATTGCCTATTTTCAAAGTTTTTCAAACACTTACGCGCCACTAGATAAGCTTAAAGAAATTTATACACCGATTATGAAGCGTAAGGATATTGTAGCGCTAGCTATTGCTACTAGGCCTGACTGTTTACAAGATGAGATTATTGATTTTCTTTGTGAACTTAACAAAATTAAACCAATTATTATTGAGCTTGGTCTACAAACCATACACGAAAGCACGGCTGAGCTAATTAACCGTGGATATTCTCTACCCGTTTTTGAAGAAGCTATTTTAAAATTAAAAAAGGCTAATTTACATACAGTCGTTCACCTTATAATAGGGTTACCGGGCGAAAATCAAGAGATGATTTTTCAAACGGCAGATTACATAGCAAAAAGCAATGTTGACGGAATTAAGTTACACCTTCTTCACGTATTAAAAAACACAAAACTTGAACAAATGTATCAAGAGGGGCAATTTAAAACCTTAGAGAAACAAGAATATATAGAAATAATCGCAAATATCATTGAACGTATGCCACAAAAAATGGTAATTCATAGATTAACCGGGGACGCCCCCAAAAAACTTTTGGTTTCACCACAATGGTCGGCAAACAAAAAAGACGTTCTTAACAGCATTACTAAGTATTTTAATGAAAAAGATATTTTGCAAGGAAAAAACTACAATAATTAAAAAAGAGAGTTTGTTTTAAACTCTCTTTTTTTATTTTTAATTTAAAAAGCCCTATATAGGTCGATTATCGCTACTTTAAGCTATTTCGATAATCTTCATTCCTACTTTATCTAACAACCAAAATGCATCGTCTAAAATCTGGTAATCATAGCTAATTACGTCTGCCTTTTCTAAAGGAATGTTATCCCTTTCGCTAACCAGCTTAGCAAACTTAGTAAGTCCTTCAAAATTGGTCAAGTTTCCGTGCCTACGTATCTCGTAATTCTTACCGTTAGTATGTTTTAAAGCCCCGCCCTTTAAAGCTTTTTCGTTTAAAATTAGGCTTTTGTTTGCAGGAATAAAGCCCTTGCTTATCATAAATGAATTCCAACGCAAATGCTCTAATACTGCAAAATTTCTTCTTGTAGACAACGGATAATTACAATCGTATTTTACAATTTGCTTTCCATCAACCCAGCCCTCAATAAATTTAGGCATATCTCCAAAAGCATATCGCTTCAAAAACTCTTCTTTTGTAAGAGCTTCTCTGCTATCCTCTTTTGAAACACAATCAAGACCAAGTAAATTTAATTTAGAACGCAGGCTTAAACAGCAATACAAGCTCGACTCTCTTTCAAACTGTGTTTTTGTTAAATACCAATTTTTTTCTGAGTTTTCTTTTATCTGCTCCCGCTCGATATCACTTATAGGCAAGCTCGAATTATTTTTTACGTGATATTCAAGGTCGTACACTTGATTTCTTAAAAGCGCCATTTTTGTAAATTTATCGCACACGATATCTTCAATATTAAAAATATCCTTTTCCTGACCTATAAAATGGCAGTTTTCACCAATAAAGTACTCGCCACAGAAATTATATTTTGCACTTTTTACAAACACTGTACAGTTAGTTGATTCCCATTCTCTGTTTTTAGAGCATAGTTTTTTAGCCAAATCAATATTTTCAAGATCGCTACCAAGAGCTACTATTATTAAATTAACTGAATTTTTATCGCAAACAACCTTTTTGATTTGCCTATAAAAATCAGGCTCGTTTATGTCTAACTTATAAAAATGCTCTTCCGCCGGTTTATCCGGTAGGGGTAAATAATCTTCCTTGTTAAAATCTTCGCTTTCGATTTCAAATCTATTATAGTTATGATTTAAATTTTTAAAGCCACGTTTATCATCTTTATCAAAGATATGGTAATTAACCCTTTTTATAGTTGGATTTTGAGTAGTACCCGTTATAAATTGATTGTTTGCAACTGAGGTTAAAAATATTTGTTTATTACAACAACCAAAACCTATAAGTAATACGTTAATGTTTAAATTAGCGTTTACAAGACCACTTTTTTTATCGTAGTGCTCTTGCTTTAAAAAAGCGGTTATAGGATATTTATCAATAAAATCAATGGCAATTTGCTGATACTTATTTACATAGTGAATTGCCCCTTTTGAGTTTTTAACTATATCTAAATAAATTTCTTCAAAGTTAGGATTTCCAAAAACAAAAATTCTTAACTGCTTTATTAAGTCAGTTTTTTCGCCCAACCTTTTAATTTCCTCGCTAAACAAATTACAAAGCTGAATATTACCTTCGTCCGTCGGGGTGTTTATAACAACGGTTACAACACCGTTTTTAATTCCTCTAACAACTCTAAAAACAAGCCTTTTATAATGCGACGGAATTTGATAATATATCTTTTGCATATAAAAATCATTGCATTGTTTTGTGCTAAAATCACCGATAATCAACTTATAGCGCGACTTTTCGGAACGATAGATACTTACGTTCTCTTCCTTTTCGCCAAAAATAAAAAGTTTTTCTTTATGAGTTAAGCCAACCGCCATTCTATGAATAGATAAACTTAAGTACTGACCTATTAAAGAAAGCGCAAACATTACAGCATTAACGGCAATAAAGGTAAAAATAAAATTAATTGCTATTTTATATAACAAACTTTGTTGCATTAAAGGAATAAGCTCTTCGTATTCATACTTTAAAACTGCAAAGTTAACGACCTTATTAAATGCGACAAAAACACTTTCAGTAAGACCGCCTCCTGCATATATTAACCCTATATAGCAAAGAGGAAAACTCATAATATAAAGTAAAATAAACCTACCCTTTTTAAAATCGCGCACAAACTTAATTCTTGCAGGTCTTGGCGCAAAAAACACTTCGATTAAAACAAATATGAAGTAAGCGCACAAAATCACCAAGCAACAAAGAGTTGCGACGTCATACCAATGTACCATAATTCACTTACTCCTAATTAAGCAACTCAAATAATTTTTTATAATTTTTTTCGTATTCGGCATAAATTTTTAAACGCATTTTGTGATTTTCTTTGGCTTTTTTTAGTGCATTGAATTCATTAATAGTTTTTAAATCACAAAAATCAATTATATCCTCGCCGTATTCGGCATATATTTCTTTTGCCATGAACGAGCATTCTTTAAGATAATAATCTTTAATGTAAGAATTTACGGTTACTTGCAAATATTCCAAAAAAGCAAGGCGATGCTTTTCACCAAAAATCTTATCTAAACAATATGAAAATTGCCTTCTTTTATTTTCAGGAACTTGCAAAACGGCATCTCTATAAATAAAGTTTTCACCGTTAAAATCCATATTTTGCCTATTTTTTATAAGCAAATAAACTTTAATCATCTTCTCTTTTTCGCTATCGTCATAGTGAAACTCTTCACCTTTAAAATAGGGTTCTTCAATAATATCAAGTGAAGAAAAATTTACTCCTGTTTGCCAATTTGCTTTTATTAAAGAAATTAATTCTATTGATGCGTTCTTTTTTTGATTTATAATATCTTCCTTTTTAAGGCGATAAAAACGTTTAACAGTTTCGCTTATTTCTTCGCCATAACGCAAATAATAATCATGACCGCTAGCATCGTTTGCCTTGATATATCTTTCAGCATCAAAAATTAACGGCTGATATTTATTTTTCAGCATTTCATCAACTACCAGCGCCCGTATTTTACTATTCATTAACAAGTCGGTACAAGAAGAAAGTGCCCGTATAAGTCGATTTTCAGCATTTTCGGCTTCCAAAATATAGTCTTTTTCAAATATTCCAGGAAGAACTGAAAGAATGTTCTTTTCTATGTAATCACGGCGCAAATCAGCCAAATCTTTTAGCTGTGCATAATCTGAAAATCCATGACAAAGTAGTGCCATACTATTTGATAAATAGTGATTTGCTATCGTTAAAAATATTTCCTCCAATCCCCTTACCGTTTTTTCAAGATCAATATTTTTCTTAATTGTTTCTAAAAATAAATATTCAAAATCTAACGGAGAAGCAAACACAGGACAATTCAAACAACCGCTGCTTGCACAAATAGCCGTAAACGGATGAATAACGTCATTCAAATATGCTCCGCTTAATTCAAACTCATCCGCAATAAAATCACTATCTTTTGCTATTTGCATAAGTCCTTCTTTATTCCAAATAAATCCGCGTGAGTTACCGTAGTTTAAATAGACTAGGTCAGACGCCTCATTTTTCTCATTAGCAATAATTATGCAAACCTGAGAAAGTAAATTCTGCTCATCACTAAATATGCTTTCCCCATTAATTTTAAAATTTTCTTTAATGAGCAAGCATTTTTCTTGAACCCTTTTAGAAAGATTTTTAGCATAATCGCTAACTATTATAGACTTTTGAGCCGAGTTCTCCACACTTTCTATTTGCTTAAAAAGCCTTTCCGGTGAAAATTGGTCATCGTATTTTATAAAGTAAGCGCAAAAAATTGCAGTAAATCTACAAGCGTAATAATTAACGCCTTTAACGCAACCTTCGTTACGTTCTTGAGGTTGTAAACTTAAATCGCTAAAATTTTCTTTTACGTAATCAAAAAAAACTTCTTCCGGTTGGGTTTTAAAAGCCACTTCACTTAACTGCTGGCAAAAGAGCTCTACCGTGCAACTATCAGGAATTAATATAGGCTTTTCAACCACCTCAGTTTTTTCTGTTTGATTGGTAACGATAAGTAATTGATTGTCAGAATAAGGATACGCTTCTGAGCCAATATAAACTTTATTGCCAAAAGTTGATATTTTTGACTGACGGCGTAACATGCTAGCTTTCATAGCAAACTTATCCTCCTTGCTGTAAATAATATTTTTATTATAGCACTTAAAAACTTTAATGTCAATATTAAATAAGTAATTAACACAATTAATAGGGTGCAAGCTTTTGCTAAATAAATAGCAAAATAACAGCCTATAAGTCGATTAACCGCATATTATAACAAAAATAGCGGAGGCAGCAACCTCCGCTATTTTTATTTATTAGTTAATGCTATTCCTGTGGTTTTAGGCTGTTATAGTATTCTACTTTATAATCAATTTGATACTGAATATCGAATGAATAACGTGACCAACTGCTAAATCTTAAGCTATAAGGAATTTCTAATTCGTCTACCGTTAACTTAATAGGCATATACATACTTGTGTACATAGAACTGTTATAAACGCTTGATTCTACGTAAGCAGAGCCGTTTGCATACGCAGATACAGTTAGACCGGAAAGAGTTAAATATCCGTTTTCACGCGTGATTTCAAAGGGAACGTTTTCTTTAACAACAGCTTGCTCGTCGCTTTTTAACATATAGTACACTGTTGCTTTTTTGCTAGCCATGTTTACGTCTAAATAGTAATAAACAAAAGGATCACTACCAACGGTATTAAGAGCCTCTGACTGTTCTGGATTAAGAAGTTCCAATCCGCTAGAATGCTCAAGAGCAAAAATTCCGTCATAAATACTTTCTTCAGAAGTCATTACTCTAGGCAATGTCCCAACTTCATCTTCAACAAAAGAAAGATTTGTTTTACTGCTTACCCTTTTCCAATTTCTTGAAACTTGGTAGCTTGATAAGGTGTTGTCAAGTATAGAGCCCTTCCATTTTGTTTCGTTACGGTTAAGACCTTTACTAAAATAGCCGTATTTTTCCCACGTAGCGGAATTTCCGCGCTTAAATTCTACGTAAGCGTATTTGTTAGTTTCTTCTTCGTCTGGAATAAAACGAACGTCTATTTCTTCAACAGTTCTTTCAAATTCACCACGCTTATAAACGTAATAGCTTTTACCCTCATTATTAATTACAAGGTAAGCTTCAAGGCCAAGCTTTTCTATCATGTTTACGCCGTCATCCGTATAGCTTGTGAGCTTATAAGTACCAACTATTCTAGATATTCTTTCAGCCTTTGTAACGTAACACCCCGTAGCCATAAATACCGTTATAAGTATTAAAGCAAAGGTCAATAATCTCTTCTTCATAATATTCTCCTTTTATATCGCACAAAATAGTTTGCGTACGATTTTTTTTCTTTATTATAATATATATGCTGTCGGCTGTCAATACTTTTTTACAAAAAAATCATATTTTTTAGTACGCAAACTATTATTTACACTTTTTAATTAAGTACATGTACTAAAAATACAAAAAACACGCATTTTGTGCGAGTTTTAATACTAAACTTTTTTTATGAATTAAATAAAAATTTTTAAATTGCTATCACTCCGTAAAGTATAAAAATAAAAATGTTAAGCATTTTTTAACAAAATGCACATCAGATAAAATTTGGTACAATTTTTTTTATTTTTCGACTTGTTATATTTGCAATATTTTTAGGTAATATATATAATTATTCCATTAGTTTACCAAAATTTTACTAAAAATACCTTACAATTCAATTAATAATAATCAACTGGTGTATCAACTTGCAAAATCCTATTATATTTGGGGAGATTTTTAAATGTTAGAACTAAAAAACATCACAAAGGAATATCACGTTGGCGATATGGTTGTGGGAGCTCTTAAAGGAGTAACCATATCATTTAGAAAAAGTGAATTCGTTTCCATCTTAGGCCCGTCAGGCTGTGGAAAAACCACCCTTTTAAACATTATTGGCGGGCTTGACCGCTATACCGCAGGCGATATCGTTATTAACGGTGTTTCAA
>JAFQBR010000078.1 GCA_017399665.1 Clostridia bacterium
TGTTTGATATTCAACGTGAGCGGTATTAATCGTAATACCTCTTGCCTTTTCTTCGGGAGCCTTATCGATTTCATCATATTTCATCTTTGCAGCATTACCCTTACAAGCCATAACCATAGTGATAGCAGCAGTTAAAGTGGTTTTACCGTGGTCAACGTGGCCGATAGTACCTACGTTTACGTGCACTTTACTTCTGTCAAATTTAGCCTTTGCCATAATTGTGTTTCCTCCAAAATTGTTTTGTTTTTAATATTTTTTTATTTTTTTTTATTTTTTACGCCGTAAAAATGCCGACGTTACATCTTAATTAGTCGCTATTTTTCGTTCCGCGTTCGCCGATAATCTTGTCAGCAACACTCTTTGGAACTTGAGCGTAGTGGTCGAACTGCATTGTGTAGTTACCTCTACCCTGAGTTCTTGAACGAAGGTCGGTAGCGTAACCGAACATTTCGCTTAAAGGAATTTCAGCGTTAATAACTTTTGAACCGTTTCTGTCGTCTGTTCCGGTAATGTTACCACGTCGAGCTGTTACGTTACCCATAACGTCACCAAAGTAATCATCAGGAAGAACAACTTCAACCTTCATAACGGGTTCTAGGATAACGGGGTTAGCCTTAGATGCACCGTCTTTAAACGCCATAGATCCAGCGATCTTGAATGCGATTTCTGAAGAGTCAACTTCGTGGTAGCTACCGTCGTAAACGGTTGCCTTAAAGTCAACAACTTCATAACCTGCTAAGACACCATTCTTTGCAGCT
Source organism: Clostridia bacterium (assembly GCA_017399665.1). Next base: position 759 of record JAFQBR010000078.1, read on the forward strand.
TCTTCAATACCTTTGCGAACGGGTTCGATATATTCCTTAGGAATACTACCGCCAACAGTTGTATCTTCAAATACAAATCCGGTACCGGGTTCCATAGGTTCAAGTTTAACTTTACAGTGACCGTATTGACCTTTACCACCTGATTGACGTTTGTAAACGCCTTCACAGTCGATTGCCTTACGGAATGTTTCTCTGTAAGCAACTTGAGGTTTACCAACGGTTGCTTCAACTTTGAATTCGCGAAGTAATCTATCTACGATAATTTCAAGGTGAAGCTCGCCCATACCTGCGATAATGGTTTGACCGGTTTCTTTATCTGTATAAGTTTTGAACGTGGGATCTTCTTCAGCAAGCTTGATAAGAGCAAGAGTCATTTTTTCTTGACCTGCTTTTGTCTTGGGCTCGATAGCTACTCTGATAACGGGTTCTGGGAATTCCATTTGTTCAAGGATGATGGGCGCATTTTCAGCACAAAGAGTATCACCTGTGGTGGTTTCCTTTAAGCCTACGATAGCGCAGATATCACCTGCATAGATTTCGTCAATTTCCGCTCTGTGAGCAGCGTGCATACGAACTAGACGACCAATTCTTTCTTTTTTACCCTTGGTGCTGTTATAAACGTAAGAACCAGAGGTAAGTTTACCAGAGTATACTCTGAAGAAAGCAAGTTTACCAACGAATGGGTCTGCAACAATTTTAAATGCAAGACCTGCAAAGGGTGCATCGTCAGACGTAGGTCTTTCTTCTTCATCGCCCTTTCTGTTAACACCTTGAACGTTATGAACGTCTAAGGGGCTGGGAAGATATTCTACGATTGCATCAAGTAGGTGTTGAACACCTTTGTTACGATAACTTGAACCGCAGAATACGGGAGTTGCCGTCATTGCAAGAGTTGCTTTACGAAGACCTGACTTAATTTCTTCAACGGTGAGTTCTTCACCTTCAAGATATTTCATCATTACTTCTTCATCTTGTTCAGCAGCAACTTCTATAAGTTGTGTTCTATAAATTTCTGCTTCTTCCTTATATTCTTCAGGAATAGCAATGATTTCGGTTTGTTTACCTAAATCATCTTTATAGATAATAGCGTTGTTTTCAACAAGGTCGATAATTCCCTTAAATTCATCTTCTTTACCAATGGGTAAAGTTACGGGAACGGGATTTGTATGAAGTCTATCTTTCATCATTTGAACAGCGCCAAAATAGTTAGCACCGTTAATATCCATCTTGTTGATGTATGCGATACGGGGAACGTGATACTTATCAGCTTGACGCCATACGGTTTCACTCTGAGGTTCAACACCTCCCTTAGCGCAGAATGTGGCAACAGCACCATCGAGAACGCGAAGTGAACGTTCTACTTCAACAGTAAAGTCTACGTGACCGGGGGTATCGATAACGTTAATACGTGTACCCTTCCATTCACATGTAGTACAAGCGCTGGCGATTGTAATACCTCTTTCCTGTTCTTGAACCATGAAGTCCATGGTAGCAGAACCGTCATGCGTTTCACCGAGTTTATGTGTCTTTCCTGTATAGAAAAGAATACGTTCGGTGGTAGTGGTTTTTCCGGCGTCAATATGAGCCATAATACCAATATTACGCGTGTTCTTTAAGTCAAATTCTCTTGGCATTACAAACTCCTATTACCAACGGAAGTGAGCAAACGCCTTGTTTGCTTCCGCCATTCTATGAACGTCGTCTTTCTTCTTAACAGCGCCACCAACACCGTTGTAAGCATCGATAAGTTCGTTAGCAAGTCTTGAGCACATATCTCTGTCGCTTCTGTTTCTTGCATAAGATACGATCCAACGGATAGCAAGTGTCTGTCTTCTTTCTGGTCTGATTTCGATAGGAACTTGATAGTTTGAACCACCAACACGTCTAGCCTTAACTTCTAGTAAGGGCTTAACGTTTTCAAGAGCTTGGTTAAAGATATCCATTGGTTCCTGACCGAGTTTTTCTTTCATAATATCGAACGCATCGTAAACAATACTTTGCGCCGTACCCTTTTTACCATCTAGCATTACCTGGTTGATTAACTTAGTAACAACGGTGCTGCCGTAGATAGGATCGGGTAAAACGTCTCTTTTGGGGACGCCTCCTCTTCTTGGCATAATTAATTCCTCCTTTAATTTTTGTAGGGCTTTGCCCTTTAGTACAGCTATCGCAATTTAATGCGAACCTTCTCCCCTATAGGGAATACTGCCTACTTTTATCGGGCTGTAAAAAGATTTATTCCGAATAAGTAGGGGTTAAATTTTTTTAAGATTACTTAGGACGCTTTGTGCCGTATTTACTACGAGACTGTCTGCGCTTAGCAACACCGGCGGTATCTAAAGTACCACGAATAATGTGATATCTTACACCAGGTAAATCTCTTACCCTGCCGCCACGAATTAGAACTGAGCTGTGTTCCTGAAGGTTGTGACCTTCACCGGGAATGTAAACAGTACCTTCTTGCTTAGTCGTTAAACGTACTCTTGCAATCTTACGTAAAGCCGAGTTAGGCTTCTTGGGTGCTGTGGTAGTAACAGATAAGCATACGCCACGTTTTTGTGGGCAACTATTCATGATAGGTGATTTGCTTTTCTTTACTGCCGTTGTTCTGCCCTGCTTAATTAGCTGGTTAATTGTTGGCATTTTTTACCTCCTTTTAATATTCGGAATATCTTTTTTCGCCCAGCGGTAGACAGTTTTGTATCTACCGCCGTTCGTTAAAGAAGCAATATTGTTTTTTTGCTAGCGATTTTCTGCAACCGCTAACTGAATAATTTTAACATCTTTTTACGCATAAGTCAAATAATTTACCTGCTTATACTGCAAAAATTACTCTTCATCATCCTCTTCTTGAGGAATTTCGGGCTCTACAGGCATAATATACTGGGGATTTAAGGTTTTATAATCTCTTACGCCGGTACCTGCAGGAATAAGTTTACCGATAATAACGTTTTCTTTAAGACCAACAAGTGAATCCACTTTGTTCTTGATAGCTGCTTCCGTTAATACCTTTGCTGTTTCTTGGAATGATGCAGCAGATAAGAAACTTTCGGTTGCAAGAGCTGCTTTTGTGATACCTAAAAGAACTCTCTTTGCGGTTGCAGGCTTGCCACCCTTTTCAAGGGCCTTCTTGTTTTCTTCTTCAAAACGGAAGATGTCTACGTATTCGCCAGGTAGTAAGTCTGTATCGCCACAGCTTTCTACTCTTACCTTTCTAAGCATTTGACGAACGATAACTTCTACGTGCTTATCGTTGATATCAACGCCTTGTGAACGGTATACTGACTGAACTTCACGTAAAATATAGTCTTGAACGGGAACGGGACCGCTAGTCTTTAATATATCTTGAGGATATACTGAACCGCCGGTTAATACTCTACCAACTTCGATTTCTTCACCATCCTTAACGCGAAGCTCTGCGCTGAAAGGAATAGCGTAATCTTTAACGGTATCGTCTGCCGCTTTTACTACTACGTGACGTAAATTATCGTGTTCTTCGATAGAAACCTTACCTGAAATTTCACAAACGATAGCCTGTCCCTTGGGTTTTCTTGCTTCGAATAGTTCTTCTACTCTGGGAAGACCTTGAGTGATGTCGCCCGTTGATGCAATACCACCGGTGTGGAAGGTTCTCATGGTAAGCTGTGTACCGGGTTCACCGATTGACTGAGCAGCGATAATACCAACTGCTTCGCCCATATTTACAGCTTGGTTGTTTGTACTCATGTTCTTACCGTAACATTTAGCGCAAACACCGTTTTTAGCACGGCAAGTAAATACGCTTCTGATAAGAACTGATTCAATACCTGCTTTAACAACAGCTTTTGCCTGTTCTTCGGTAATCATGCTGTCTGCAGGGATAATAACTTCGCCCGTTTCGGGGTGAACTACTGCGTCGATAGTGTATCTACCAACAATTCTATCTTCAAGCTTTTCAATAATGCTACCCTTGAAGTCGCGAATTGCAGATACAACCATTCCCTTGGGTTTTTCGCCAAGAGTTTCAAAACAGTCTTCATCTCTTACGATAACGTGGTGAGCAACGTCTACAAGACGACGTGTTAAGTAACCAGAGTCCGCAGTCTTTAACGCGGTATCTGCAAGACCTTTACGACCACCGTGTGAAGAAATGAAGTATTCAAGTACGGTAAGACCTTCACGGAATGAAGACTTAACGGGAATTTCAATAACTTTACCGTTAGGGTTAGTCATAAGACCACGCATACCGGCAAGCTGCTTAATTTGGTCGATAGAACCACGCGCGCCTGAGTCAGCCATCATCCAGATGGGGTTGAACTTTTCTAGGTTAGCTTTAAGTAGTTCTGTAACGTGAACGGTTACTTCTGACCAAGTTTTAACTACTTCTTTATATCTTTCGTCGTCGGTTATGAAACCTTTTTTGTATAAATCTTCAATAGCGATAACTTCTTCTTCCGCCTTTTCAACGTAACCCTTCTTTGCTTCGGGAACGTGCATATCGAAAGCACTTGTGGTAATACAACCAACGGTTGAATATCTGTAACCTAAGTTTTTGATGTTATCTAGGGTGTTTGCAGCGCAAACTGAACCTTTAATCTTGAAGCATACGTCAACGATCTTCTTTAATTGACCTTTGCCAACTAAGCCGTCGATTTCAAGCTTAACGTAATCTTTAGCAGTTTCTCTCTTGGTAAATCCTAAATCTTGAGGAATAATCTCGTTGAATATAAGTTTACCCACGGTAGTTTTAATTATACCGGTAACCGTGCCAAAAGGTGTATCTTTAACAGTTCTTCTTACCCAAATTTCATCTTGTAAAGAGATTGTTTTGGTTTGATAAGCCATTAAAGCTTCATCTTCGCTTGAATATAAACCTGCTTTATATACTTCGCCGTTTTCATCGGGAACGTATCTGTCGTCATAGGTTGAGCAATCGGGGCTTACGTTAATAAGATTGCCGTTTGCATCTTTTAATCTGTCACGGTAGCGCTTGCCGTCTTCTCTACGAATGATAGTTAGATAATAACAACCAAGTACCATGTCTTGAGAGGGTGACATAACGGGCTTACCGTCAGAAAGCTTTAGAATGTTGTTAGAAGAGAGCATTAAGAATCTCGCTTCTGCTTGCGCTTCTACTGAAAGTGGAACGTGAACTGCCATTTGGTCACCGTCGAAGTCGGCGTTGAATGCGCCACATACTAACGGGTGGAGTTTAATTGCTCTACCTTCAATCAAAATAGGTTCGAACGCTTGAA
>JAFQBR010000079.1 GCA_017399665.1 Clostridia bacterium
CTAAATAAAAGTGAACCAGCATACACGCAAACAGCGTTATAATGTAAAGCGCGGGCGATTTATTTTCCGTTAATTTATGAAGCCCTAACAATAGCAAGGGGAATAAATAATAGGTATCTAGCCATGAAAGTATTTGATAATACATCATAGCCCAACCCGAAAAGGCGTATGCAACTGAAAGAGCAATTACTAATACGGGATTGGCGTTTTTTACGTAATATTTTAGCCACAAGGCAAAGGTTAACGCAGAGGTTGCAAGCTTTAAAACAACCATTATATTAACTGCAAGTGGCATTGCGCTCTTTTCAAAAAATAGCACTAAATAAGTAAAGGGGCTTGAAAGATTAAAAAAGTAAACCCCAAAGAAATTCATTCCACCGGCGTTTTCCAGCGATAACCAAAAATCGCTTTTTCCACTTAATACGTCTTTAAACCCGCAAAGTAGGGGGATCGTTTGCTGATTCATATCGCACCAGCTAATAGTAAGCTCCCCAAACGGATAAATATCGTTAAGCGAAAAGATAATACCGTATATTAATAAAACCGCTAAAAAGCTAACGATCGGCGTGAGCCTTTTAAATATTCTCATAAGCTATCTTGCACCCTTAATTTCACGATCCAAAGCGCGCTTAATATCCTTTTCCATAAGTGATTGCTTTTTATCGTAAGTATGCTTACCCTTGCAAAGCCCCACTTCAACCTTTATAAGCGCATCCTTAAAATACAATTTTAAAGGAACAACCGTAAAACCCTTTTCGGAAGATTTTTGAAATAGCTTTCTTATTTCGTTTTTATGTAAAAGCAACCTTCTATCCCGTTTTGCTTCACGAATATTATACGCGCCCGATTTATCGTAAACGGAAATATGCATATTCTTAATGAATATACTTCCGTTTGATATAGAGCAAAAGCTATCGTTTAAATTTACGTTACCAAGCCTTATTGATTTAACCTCTCCGCCGTCTAATGAAATACCGGCTTCGTAGCTATCAATAATAAAATATTCGTGGCGAGCTTGGCGATTTTCGCAAATAACTTTCATATAAATTCTCCCAAAAACACTTAAAATAGAAGGTAAAAGTGGCGTTAATCGACTTATACAGCCACTTTTTATATTTTTCTTATTAATTCAAAATAAATTCTTCCGCTAGAAGAATCGGTTGCAACAAGCTTAACGACAAGAGCTTCGCCAAGCTTAAAGGAAAGCTTATTAGACTTTAAAGTAAAGCTTTCTTCGTAAAACTCGTATCTACCCTTAGGTAAATTTTCCAAGGGAATTAGCCCCTCAACTGCGTTTTCTAATCTAACGAAAACGCCAAATGAAGTAACACCGCTAACGATACCTTCAAAGAAATCGCCAACGAAGCTTTCCATAAACTTACAAATATAAAGATCGTCTATATCTCTTTCTATAAGGTCTGCCCTTCTTTCGCAGTCAGAGGTATTAAGAGCAATTTCATCTATGGTATTTTCATACCTTTCTAAAATTTCGCCAACCCTACCTTCTAAAACCGCCTTTAATATTCTATGCACGATTAAATCGGGATATCTTCTTATTGGCGAAGTAAAGTGGCAGTAGCATCTTTCGTTTAAACCAAAGTGCCCCTGATTTTGCGCTGAATAAACAGCCTTTTGCATAGAGCGTAGCATTACGTCACTTACAACGCCCTTGATTGGCAATCCATTTAGGCTAACTAATATCTTTTGAAAGTCCATAGGGAATTCTAGCTTTTGCGGGGCTTTTAAACCGCACGCCTTTAAAAAGCTCTTTAAGGTTAAAAGCTTATCCCCGTCCGGCTTTCCGTGCACCCTGTAAATAAGTGGCAATTCAGAATAATATATAAATTCCGCAACGGCAACGTTCGCA
>JAFQBR010000080.1 GCA_017399665.1 Clostridia bacterium
GGAAGAATGGGGAGTTCGGCTTTGTAGCCCGCTATATCAACACAAAAAACTTTTTTATCCATAGTGTAATTCTCCTATTTATGTTTTAAACCACCTATTTATTATATATATATTCTAAAAAAAATGCAATCGTTTTTTAATAAAATAAATAATTATCTTTTCACTTTCATATAATTTTATAAAATGATTTTTTATGGTGAAATATGGACGTTAACCACAGCGAATATCAAAGAATTTATGAAAAAGAGGAGTTTCTATTTTCAGGCTTAAAAAGTGAGCAGGTAAGTTTTTTACGCAGTAAATATGGTAGTAATTATATAAAGCAGGGTAAAAAAACTAGCATTTTTAAACGAATTTTAAATGCTTTGTTTGAGCCTATGATTTTAATTTTAATTTTTGCTTGCATTATTACTATTGGTATAAATATAGGCAATATTTGTTGTGGTAAAGAGGGCGATTTTTATGAATGTATAGGTATTTTAGGTGCAATATCTTTATCTGTTGGATTGACTGTTTTTATGGAAAATAAGTCTGAACAAGCCTTTGAAGCCTTACAAAAGCTTACTAATGCAATAACTGTTACGGCTATTCGCGATGGTGAAAAAAGAACTATTGATTACGGTCAAGTTGTTGTAGGAGATATTTTGATATGTGAGGCAGGAGATAAAATAGTTGCAGACGGATTAATTGTTGAATGTAATGATTTAGAGGTCGAAGAATCTAATTTAACCGGGGAATCAACGCCAATAGCTAAAAAAAGTTACGTTAATGGAAAATTTGAATCGATTAACATGCTGTATTCTGGAAGTTATTTAAAATCGGGTAGCGCAAAAATTCTTGTTCTTGGTGTTGGTGAAAATGCGCAAATGGGCAAAATTGCAACTAATTTAAGGGAAGAAAACAACGTAACAGCACCTCTTTCACAAAAATTAACAAATCTTTCAAAAAAAATTTCAATCTTTGGCGGAATTTCGGCTGTAATAACTTTTTTACTTTCCCTTTTGCGCTTATATACTAGCGGAAATTTTTCTTTTGAAAACGTTAAAGAGGTATTTGTACAAGCGGTAGTTTTGATTGTTGCAGCTGTTCCAGAGGGGCTACCTGCAACTGTGGCAATAGCCCTTGCGCTAAGTGTGGTAAAGCTTGCAAAAAGTAATGCTATTATTAAAAAATTGGTTGCTGCAGAAACAGTAGGGTGCGTTAGTGTTATTTGCTCAGACAAAACCGGGACTCTAACGGTTGGCAAAATGCAGGTGAATCACTACGTTGTCGACGGATGCGAGATAGAGCCGTCAAAACTGCAAGTTCCCTTTATTTTAAACAACGTCATTTATAATTCAACAGCATTTTTTACAAAAGAAAAGGGTAAACTTGTAACTTGCGGTAATAGCACAGAACAAGCGCTTATAGCGTCAATTTTTAAAGATAATCATAAAAAACTTGCGGATATGCGCCTAAAAGTTAAAATTTTATCACGCGAGAGTTTTTCTTCAAAAAGAAAGTTTATGTCTACATCTATTATTTTAGATGGACAAAAAATTACCTTTATTAAAGGAAGTATAGAAAAAGTTCTAGAGTTTTGTAATTTAAGTGTAGCAGAAAAGAATGAATGTTTGCAAAATGCTAATTTTTATGCAAAACAGGCAGAAAGAGTGCTAGCATTTGCACATATAATCAATGATGTTTGTATTTTTGACGGTTTTTGTGTAATTTCAGATGCTATTAGAAAAGAGGTTTATCAATCTGTAAAAAATTGTAAAAAAGCAGGTATAGCGGTAAAAATCTTAACCGGCGATAATAAAGAAACAGCGGTTGCTATTGCAAGAAAATTGGGGCTTGATAGCGCCGAGAATAATATTTTAACCGGTGCAGACGTTGAAAAAATGAATGATATTCAATTACAAAAATGTATCAATAATATTACTGTAATTGCACGTTCTACCCCTGAAACAAAGTTAAGAGTGGTAAAAATACTTAAAAAAATGGGTGAAATTGTTGCCGTAACAGGGGATGGGGTTAATGATGCCCCTGCCGTTAAAAATGCAGATATTGGCATTTGTATGGGTGACGGTAGCGAAATAACTAAGGAAGCTTCAGATATTATTTTGCTTGATAACTCATTTTCTATAATCATAAAAGCC
>JAFQBR010000081.1 GCA_017399665.1 Clostridia bacterium
CCGCACAAGTGCCCTCCTGCAGAAAAACCTATTGCAGCGACTGTATCTACATCAATTGCATATTTTTTAGCATTTTCTCTTATAAATATCATTGCCATAGCTGCTTCACGTAATTGAGTTGGAAATATGGCTGGAGCGACCGTATACTCCAAAACAAATGCACATAAACCATGCTTAGCGTACGCCATAGCCACGCTTGTTCGTGTTCTTGGCGAAACTACCGAGTATCCTCCGCCTGGCATAATAAGAATTGCTGAACGCTTTCTTGATAAACCAATTTCTGCATTTTGCTCTAATGCATATACGCTTAAAATGCCTTTGTGACCATCTTGTTTAAGTAAATTAAAATATGAATATAAATCAATTTGTTCAAATATCATGTTTTTTCCTTATTTATTATTATAAATTAACGTTTCTGGGTGTGAAAAATTTAAAACAATGCTTTTGTTTGGATTGATTAACAAATTTAAAACACCTTCTTCCTTAGTCCCAAGTCTTGTGTCCATAATAAGTTTTCTATATGGTTTAAACCCGCACTTTTCTTGAACTCTTTTTGACTGACTATTAAAAATATAGTATCCGCAAAGTAAAAAATCGTAATTTAATTCATTAAACAAATAGTTAATTACGGCGTTAACGGCTTCAGGCATTATACCTATTCCCCAGTATTCTTTACTTAAAACGTAACCAATTTCTCTACCCAGATAGCCGTCGAATTCAGTAAGTTTACTTTCTAATCCGTATTTTTCAACACCTAAAGACCCAATAACTTTGTTATGTTCTTTGTGGTAAATTGCAAACGTTTTATCTTCTGCGATAAATCTATTTAAAATCTCTTTACTTTCTTCAATGCTTTTATGATGCGCCCAACCAGCCATTTCACCAACGCCATCAACGGATGCATATTCATAAAAATCAGCTAAATCATTTTGACTAAATGCTCTTAAAATAAGCCTATCAGTTTCAATAACAGCGCCGTTAACTTTAAAATTTGCATTCATAAGCAAATGCTCCTTAACTCTAGCTAGTTTATATGTTTAAAATTGTAACATAACTATTTAAAGATTTCAAGCAAATTACCAATAAAGCAAATAATTATTCAGTAATTTAATATAAAAAAAATCGACAAGTAAAAACTTGCCGATTATATTGGAGCTGGTGACGGGATTTGAACCTGCGACCTGCTGATTACGAATCAGCTGCTCTACCGACTGAGCCACACCAGCATATCAGATATAGAATATCTGATAAATATATTAAGAATAAATTAAAAAACCTCTTAGTTTTAACCAAGCAATAGTAAGGTCTACCCAAATTGCAGCTTCCTTATTGGGCGAATTTACTTCAGCTGTAGCAATAGATAAACCGTGACCGCCCTGTTCAAAAATATGCATTTCAAAAGGTACGCCGTGTTCGTTATATTTTTGCCCCATAATTAGTGAACCGTATACAGGAACAGTGCCATCAGCCATAGTATGCCAAATAAATGCAGGTGAAGAAAACTTCGTAACGCAATTATCTAGTGATAATCTTTCTATTAGTTCAGGATTATTATTTGAAACGCTAGTAAATGAACCTTGATGTGTCTTTCCGGGTGTACAAACTGTTACAGGATAACTTAAAATTACTGCTGTAGGACGGATAAAATCGGCATTTCTTAAATCTTGTAGCTCGGGGGCGTTAAACAAATTACCAAGACATCCGCATAAGTGACCACCTGCAGAAAAACCTACTACACCAACAGTTTCAGGATCTACGTGATATTTTTTAGCGTTTTCTCTAATGAAAATCATCGCCATTGCTGCTTCACGGATTTGTGTGGGAAAACAGATAGGTGCAACAGAATAATCTAAAACAAAAACGTTTAAACCGTGTTGAAGATAAGCAATAGCCACACTTTCATTTTCGCGAGCAGATACGAAAGTATATCCACCACCGGGCAAAACAAGCATTGCTGAACGCTGGCGATTTAAGCCGACTTCCTTATTAACGTCTAAAGCGTATACAGTTAAAATGCCCTTTGCATTTTCTTGCTTGGGTAAATTGAAATAAGAATATAAATCAATTTGTTCTATCAACATAATCAAGAAAATTCCCCTTTTATTCGATTGCCATATTATTTTAGCATAAATATATTATCTTTGCAACCTTTTTATTGCCTTTTACTTTATTTTTAAAAATTTTTGTGGTATAATCAAATATATATAAGAGGTAGGTTTTATGCAATATCATATTAGCACAGGTTTAATAATAAAACATTTTGAAGAAAACTGCGGTTGCCCGCTTTGCACCATTGAAAAAATTGTTGAAAGCAATATTTGTCGCGAGCTTCTTGCCGATGGTTGCATGGATGATGACGTAAGAATGGAAGTTAATGCAAAGGGGTTTTGCGAAAAGCATTTTGATCAGCTTTTTCAAATGACTTCTAAGCTTGGATTAGCGCTTCAAATAACAACTAGAATGGATACTCTATTTAAAAAAGCCATTAAAGAGCCTAAAAACGTTCGTGATGCAAAAAAACAAGGTAAAATTCTTGATGAAGAGCAACAAAAATGCATTGTATGTGATTATACTGAAAAAGAAATGGTTAAGTATTATAAAACCATTGCCCAGCTATATTCAAACGAGGAACAGTTTATTAATTTATTTACAAATTGCGAAGGTTTTTGCTTAAAACACTACTCTAAGCTGCTACAATATTCAGATTATGCTTACTTTTCTGCAAAAAAATATCTTGATGCACTATATGCGGTTGAAAGCAAGCGATTAAACCAAAGCGTTGAATATTTAAAAGCCTTTGCTACAAGACATGACTATAGAAACCTTGGCAAACCACTTGGCGAAGCCGCAAATGCTCTTCCCCGCATAAAAACCGATTTATTTGGAAAAAAATAACAAAACCCTATCTATTTTCCTTGACTTTTTGCTTAATATATAATATCATATTAAGGCTATAAGCGAGGCGCTGGTATGGCTCAGGAGGTAGAGCGCGTCCTTGGTAAGGACGAGGTCACCGGTTCAAATCCGGTTATCAGCTCCATTAAAAAAGAGAACGTTTAATTAAACGTTCTCTTTTTTTCTATGTAAAAAAATAACCTAACCCAGAACTAAAGTTCAGATTAGGTGTCTCTGGCAGAGCGAGTGAAACGTAAAACTACTTGGAATTGTTGACTTTGGTACTAATTTATGATAAAATATAACCATAAATACTAAACAAAAGGTGAATTATGGCTAAGGGAATAATTTATGTATGTTCTACCGCAGTTCAAGGATTAATAAAAATAGGCAAAACAAGAGATTTTGAATCAAGAATGAAAAACCTTGAAGACAATGGTTATCGTAATGTAGCAGGTTTAAAAAGAAAATTTGCTATTGAATTAGATAATTATGAAGAAATAGAAGTTCTTTTAGATGATTTGTTTGCTAAAAGCAGGGTTGGAAATACAGAACTGTTTTCACTAGATATAAATAAAATAATTCAGTTATTGTCTTCATTTTCTGGTAAACAAATATATCCTACACAAGAAACAAAACAAGAAGTGTTTGTGAAGGCAACTGAGATGATTCAAAATCAGTTGATACCAGATGGGCTATATACAATGTCTAGAAAAATAAAGCAACATAAACTTACTGTAAGGGCAACAATGATTGTTGAAAACGAAAAGTTTGTTTTAAAAAAAGGGGCATTAATTGCTCCTTGTAAAGAGATTAAAACACCAACTTGGGCGGAAGCAAGAAATAAAATGAAAGTAGATTCTAATAATATTCTTCTAGAAGACATAGAGTGTTCTTCCCCATCAATGGCTGCGGCTTTAGTTGTTGGGCAATCGGCAAACGGGTGGACATCATGGAAAGACAAAAATAAAATGTTAATAGATGGATATCGTAAAATTGTTACAAATGAAGAATAACAAAAAAAGATAGGTTTTTACCTATCTTTTTTTGTTGGCGGAGAGAGTGGGATTCGAACCCACGCGTGCGTTACCACACAAACTGATTTCGAATCAGCCCCGTTATGACCACTTCGATATCCCTCCAAATTACGTAGCGCGATTATTATAACACAAAATAAATTAATTGTTAAACAAAAGCGCTTAAAAAGTTAAAATTAATCGCCAATTAAATGTTTTTTAGAAAAAGCCAAAGGGAAAAGATCTTCAAATGTATACACAGTAAAATCATTTACTGACCTTGCAAGTATCACTTGAAATGTTTGTGGATCACAAAACTCTTGTATTACTTGACGGCAAGCACCACTTGGCGGACATAAATCAAAACAGTCAAGATCATCTGCCCCACCAACAATTGCTATTGCCGTAAATTTTTTAACCCCATTGGTAAGCGCATTAATAAATGCAGCGTGTCCTGCACAAACTGAAGGCATAAATGAGGCAATTTCAATATTGCAACCCGTAAAAACATCGCCTTCTGCTGTTAATAATGCTGCACCAGACTTGAAGCCTGAATAAGGAGCATAAGCAGATTCGCGCATTTCAAACGCAATTTCAACCAATTGTTTATATTCCATAGTCTCCCCTAAAAAACAAAAAAGCATAATTTACCTAAAAATTATGCTTTTAATAGATTATTTTTTCTTTCTAAAAACGTATTTTAATTCAAGCATACCGTTTTTTAAAGTTCTTTGCTCACCTGTAAATTCAAAGCCGTATTTTTCAAAAAATTCAAGACCAATAGCATTACATGATAATACAGTTGTATATACTCTGCTAATGCTTGTCATTTGTTTAATTCCGAATTCAAGTAATTTAGTGCCAAGACCTTGGCGTTGTTTTTCGGGCGCAATAAATAAATGAGCGATTTCTGAACGTTCTTTATCTATTGTAACTAATCCATTTACGGTATTTTTATCGTATGCTAAAAAAGTAATACGTTCCGAAGTGTTGTCTTTTTTAAGAATATTAAGAATTCTATCTACGTTGTAAAGACTTAACGCGTCTTCAGGAAAAGATTCCGAATGAGAAGAAAGCCAGCTGTTATAATAGCATTCTGCCGCATCAAGAATGTTTTTTTCGTTCATTTCGACAATATACATCGATTTTTCTCCAAAATGGTGTTTTATTATAGTTATTATAGCAATTTTAAAAAAGAATGTCAACTTTTTTAACTATGTTTGCATTATGGGTAATAAATAAAAAATTATTTATTAGTTAAGTGATACTTCGCAAAGAGCATTGTACTTTTCTATTGCGTATTTACGTATATGTTCATCCACATAGGCATTTTCAAATGCTTCATCAGATAAACTTTTAGCTAAAAATACTGCCGCTGTTCCATACTTTAACGCGCCTAATTCAGTCGTTGTTCTACCGCTTTGGCGCGTGCCCATAAAATCACCGCTTCCACGCATTCTAAAGTCTGCTTCAGATATTTTAAAGCCATCAGACGTTTTGCAAACTGTTTTTATTCGTTCTAATGTTAAAGGATTTTGATTGTTAGAAAGTAAAAAACAATAGCTTTTTAAATCACTTCTGCCAACCCTTCCGCGCAGTTGATGAAGTTGTGAAAGTCCAAATCTATCTGCATCGTGAATAACCATTACCGTTGCATTGGGAACGTCTACACCGACTTCAATTACAGTGGTAGAAACTAAAATTGCTGTACTTCCATTTTTAAAATCATGCATAATTTCGCTCTTTTCTTTATCCTTCATTCTGCCATGTAAAAGAGCAATTTTAAACTGTGGTAATCTTTCCACTAAACTTGTATGAAGGTCAGTTACGCTCATAATTTCACCTTCAATATCCTCTTCAATTTTAGGCGCAACAAAATAAGCTTTTTTTCCTTGTTTAAGCTCTTCAGATATAAATTTAATCATATCGTCATATTTAAAATCGGGCACAAAGCTTGTTCCAACCGAAGCCCTAGCAATGGGCTTATCTGAAATGGTGGTTATATCTAAATCGCCATAAAAAATTAATGATAATGTTCTTGGAATTGGGGTTGCACTCATTACAAGCAAGTCCGGGGTAATTCCTTTTGAAAGCAGTGAACTTCTTTGTGAAACACCAAATCTATGCTGTTCGTCGCAAACGCAAATAGCTAAATTATTAAATTCAACGTCCTTTTGAATAATTGCGTGTGTACCTACAACTAAGTCTATTTCACCATTTTTTAAACACTTCTTAATGGAATTTCGCTCTTTTACCGATAAAGAGCCCGATAAAAATACAACTTTAAAATTAGAAAAATACTTTTTACATAAATTATAGTTCTGCTCTGCCAATACTTCTGTCGGTGCAAGCATAGCGCCTTGATAACCAGATTTTAAAGCAATGTATAAGGCGCATAATGCAACAGCCGTTTTACCACAACCAACGTCACCTTGAAGTAATCTGTTCATTGTAAATGGCGAATTCATATCGGTAAAAAGTTCATTAACTGCTTTTTTCTGGCCATCAGTAAACTCAAACCCAAACGTAGATGTAAAATCTTTTAATTCACTTGCCGCACAACTATATTTTCTTGTTCTATACTGCCTTTTATCCCCTTTTATAAGTTTAAAAGCTGAAATAAGTAAGAAGTATTCCTCTGTTGCTAAACGATCTGAAGCTATATCCTTATTTTCAAAAGAAGTTGGATTATGCACCTCTTTAAAAGCATCGGCAAGCGACATTAAATTGTATTTTTTTATAAGATGCTCGGGAATAACGCTTCTTGGTTTAACCTTAAAAAGAGCGTCATTAATTACCTTCTGCATGCTTTTTTGAAAGAGACTTGGCGTTAACGTATAAATGGGTAAAATACCTTTTAAATAGTCGTTTTTTTCGGCTTTTTCAAAGGTTGGATTCATCATACTAACTTGACCGTATTTCTTCTGCACGCGCCCATAAAACAGGTATTCTTCACCGTTTTCTATTTTTTTAATTACATACGGCTGATTAAACCATATAACAGTAAAAATCTCATTTTCCTGTTGACAAAGCACCTTAACGCATCTCATTTTTCTTGCAGAAAGAAAAGTTTGTGGGTTAGAAATAACCTTTGCTTTAATGAATGCAAATTCATTTGGGTAGGCAAAAGAAATTGGAATTATATGCGTTAAATCCAAATAATTTCTAGGAAAATGACGAATTAATTTTTCAGCACTGTCAATTCCAATTTTATTAAGTTCTTCAATGCGCTTATCACTTAAGCCTTTAACGTATTTTAATTCCATAATACAAAAAAGCGCCGCTAAAAAGCGACGCGTGAAAATTATTCTAATGAAACTATATAGTAATAAATGTCCTGTCCGCCGTAATAAATCTCAACGTCGCAATCTGGATATTTTTCGGCAAGCTTACTTTGCAAATTAGTAGCATCTTCTTCAGAAACTTCTTTGCCGTAGTAAAGATTTATTAGCGCGTGGGCGCTATCTTTCATCTTTTCAACTAGTTTGATTGTAGCATCATCAACTGAATCAGACTTTGCAAGAATTTTTTTACTGTTTAAACCGATTATATCGCCTTTTTTAAGACTAAATCCGTCAATTTTGGTAGTTCTTGATGCATAAGTAACTTGACCAGTGCTTACGTTTTCAATTTCGTGAAGCATATTTAGTAAGTTATCATCTGCGCTGATTTCAGGATTAAAGGCTAATGCTGCTGCAAAACCTTGAGGAACGTTCTTTGTTGGAACAACGTAAATTTTCTTACCTTCAACTAGCGATTTCGCCTGCTCTGCAGCTAAAATAATGTTACTGTTATTGGGGAAAACAAAAATATTTTCTGCATTAATTTTTACAACTGCATCAGCAATATCACTTGCGCTGGGGTTCATTGTTTGACCACCTTCGATAATGCGGTCAACCATAAGTTCTTTAAATATTTCTGCAAGACCTTCACCTTGAGAAATCGCAAGCATACCCATTTCTTTCTTTTCGGCTTCATACTTAGCAATAAGTTGACGATTTTGTTCAAGCATATTTTCAATCTTAATTCTATCAATTTCGCCAAGAGTAAGAGCTTTAGAAAGAGCTTGTCCTGGATTATTTGTATGTACGTGAACTTTAACAAACTCTAAATCGCCAATAACAAGTACGCTATCGCCAATTCCCATTAAATATTCGCGTAATCTATCAATATCCGCAAGTGTTGTTCTACGTTTTAGGTTTATAATGAAGAATTCAGTGCAATAACCAAATTCAATTTCACCAAGGTTAAGTATATCAATTTCGCCTGTTTGAGGGATCTCTTCAGCTTTAGCGGGTGTTTCTTCTTCGTCATCTTCAACGTCAACAGTTTCACCTAGTAAGCCTTTATACATGCCCTTATAAACAGTAAGAAGCCCCATACCGCCAGAGTCAACTACACCGGCTTTTTTAAGTACAGGTAACAATTCGGGTGTCATAGCAAGTGCTTCTTCACCGCGGGTAATAATTTCTTTAAAGAACATTTCAAAATCGCGATGTCTTTGAGCTGTTTGAGCGCACTCAGAAATCATACGTGAAACTGTAAGCATCGTACCTTCTTTAGGTTTACTTACTGCAGCATAAGCAATTTCTGTTGCCTTTTTTAAGGCTTTTGCAAATAATTTTGTATCAACCTCTTCTTTTTCCTTAAGAACTGAACAAATTCCACGGAAAACTTGCGATAAAATAACCCCTGAATTACCTCTAGCACCACGAAGTGCGCCACGTGAAATAGCATCCGTAATAAGACTCATACGGTTGGAATTGCATAGTTTTAATTCTTTAACTGCAGATTGCATCGTTAAAGACATATTTGTACCCGTATCTCCATCAGGAACGGGGAAAACGTTTAGCGCGTCGATTTTTACCCTATTCGCTTCTAGTAACTTTGATGCAGTAATGACCATCTTAGTCAACGTTGCACCGTTAATACTTTTCTGCATATATAAAGTTTTCTCCTATTTTTTCTGGTAAAGTATAAATTATATGTTAATAATACGTCGTATAAGCTGAAATAATTAATTTATAGTTTAACACCAACAATGTTAACGTTTACGGTATCAACAAGCATGCCTGTAAATTTTTCTACTTTATAATTTACTGCTTGCTTCAAGCTATCTGCAACTGCGGAAATAGAAACGCCAAATTTAATTGTTACGTAAAGATCGATATGAATTCTATCTCCTTCCGTAGTTACTTTTACTCCATGAGTTCCGCCCTTTTTAAATAAACCGGACAAACTGTCAGTAAACCTTTTATTTACAAGTTCAACTATTCCGTAACATTCAAGAGCCGCATGCTCTGCTACACGGGCAATTGCTTCATCTGAAATAGATATTTTACCATAAATATTATTTGTGTTAACTGACATAGTAGTTCTCCTTAATTTGCTTCTTATATTTTACTATAAATTTGTATTTTTTGCAACAATTTTAAACGATATTTGTTTATTAACTTAGATATTGAACATTTTTTTTAAAAAATTTACCGACTTATTAAAAAATGGCTAAAAAACTCTTGATTTTTTTTTCGTTTAGTGGTATATTATAAAGGCTAATGAACTTTATGCCAATTACTTACTTATTTGGAGGTGTTAAATATGTCAAGAGTTTGCAGTGTTTGCGGAAAGGGTAAATTATCAGGCAATAACGTAAGCCACAGTAACCGTAAAACTCCCCGCTCCTACAGCGCGAACGTTCAAAAGGTCAAAGTTTTAAAAGACGGAGTGATGACCTCTGAATACGTTTGTACTCGTTGCTTAAAAAGCGACAAAGTTACAAGAGTTTAATATTTAATTTACTTTTAAAGCGAAAGGTCAATGCATTTTAGCGTTGACTTTTTTATTTTTCTTTAAGTTTAGAAAAAAAATTCCACTCATTTTAAGAGTGGATTTTTTTATTTACTAAGAATTTAAGGTGTCTTTAATTATTTCGCCAATGCTTGGATGCGGGAAAACAAATTTACAAATTTTTGAAACAGGAATTTCAAGTGAAATCATATTACTAAGCGCAAGTATTACTTCTCCTGCCCCATCTCCAATCATCATTGCGCCAATTATTTTGTTGCTATCATTATCAATAATAATTTTGCAAATACCATTTACGTTTAAGTTTTCGGTTACAAATTTACCTGAATAAATCATCGGCAATTTCTTTACTGTAAAATTAATGCCACGGTCAAGTGCTATTTCTTCAGAAATACCAACAGAAGAAAATTCAGGTGAAGTATAAACGATAGATGGAATATTATCATAATTAATATTTTCACTTTGTCCGCAAATAACATCAATACATACTTCAGCTTCTTTATATGCTGTATGCGCAAGCATAGACTTTCCGTTTACGTCACCAACTGCATAAACGTTTGGCTGGGTTGTTTGCATATTTCCATCTACAAATATTCCACGGTTTGAATAATCAAGATTTAAATTTTCAAGGCCAAAACCTTCAACTCGTGCTTTTCTACCAATCGCAAGTAGTACCTTATCACATTCGAGCGAGCATTTTTCTCCATTAGAGCTAATAACTACACTATTTTGTGTAATTTCTTCAACCATAGAATTAAATATAAATTCAATTCCGCGGGCAGTTAAGTTGTTTTCTAAAATTTTACTACACTCATTATCTGCAAATCTACATATTTTCGAAGTGCCTTCAACAACTGTAACCTTTGCGCCCATTGAGCAAAAATAGGACGCCATTTCAAGGCCAATAACACCTGCGCCAACTACAACTAAATGACTTGGTATGATATTGATATCAAGTATTTCACGTGATGTTAATGCAAATGAACTTCTAATAGCTTCATCTACACCCTTAATAGATGGAATTATAACTTCAGAGCCTGTTGCAATTATAAGCTTATTCGCTCCAAATATCTTGCCGTCGCTCTCAACAGCAAAAGTATCCCCATCTTTTTGCAAAATATTTGCATGACTAAAAAATAGCTTAACTTTATTTTTTCTAAGTCCACCGCGAACACCCATCACAAGTTTATTTACAACTACATTTTTCCTTTCGACAACCGAAGGTTGGTCAACTGAAAAATTATCAACTATAACGCCAAACTCTTTAGAGTGGTTAATTGAATCTACAATTTTTGCACTTTTTAAAAAGCTTTTTGAAGGAATACAGCCCTCATTTAAGCAAGTACCGCCAAGGCTTCGCTCTTCAAACAAAGCCACAGAAAAGCCTCTTTTAGCACTCAAATTTGCAAAATGATAGCCACCAGGGCCACCACCAATAACAATTATATCAAAAATCTGTGCAAATTCCATAATTCACCTCATAAATTAAAACATGCAGGCAATATGCCCGCATGTAAATTTAAGCAATTTCTTTTTTAACTATTTCAGGTTTTTTAAGACCGTTTACAACGTCTTTATCAATAATAATTTTTTCTACGCTTTCATCTTCGGGTAGCTCGTACATGGTGTCTAGCATTATCCCCTCAAATATAGTACGTAAACCTCTTGCGCCAGTTTTTAAAGTCATGGCTTTTTTAGCAATTTCGTGAATTGCATCATCTTTTACCTCAAGCTGAACCTCATCCATTTCAACAAGCTTCATATATTGCTTAACGATAGCATTTTTTGGCTCTGTCATTATTTTAACAAGCGCATCCTCTGTTAAAGCGTTTAAGCTAACGACTATGGGCAGTCTGCCAACAAATTCGGGAATTACACCAAATTTAATCAAATCCTGAGGTTGAACGTCCTCAAGAGCCTTACTCTCGCTTTCATTTTTTGAAGTTACAGTCGCACCAAAGCCTAAGC
>JAFQBR010000082.1 GCA_017399665.1 Clostridia bacterium
AATTTAACACCAAACGAACAAGCCTACCGCGCGGCAAAAGAGGCAATGAACGGCTATGACCCCTCTTACGGCGCATTATATTATTATAATCCCGCAACAGCAACAAGCAGTTGGATCTTTTCAAGAAAGACCACGGTAGTTATAGGCCGTCACGTTTTTGCTATATAAGGAGGGAGTATGGAAAAAAAGAAATTTAATAACGCCATAGAAAAGGCAGAAAATTTATCTGACGATACGCAAAAGGTTATAACAAATACCGCTAATGGGAAAATTTTTTATAACAATCAAACACCGCAGAATTTTGACTTAAACGATAGCGGTAATAAGAGCGGTAATGAAGAGTTGTATGCAATGAGCGCAAAAGAGCAAGAAAAGGCAATTAGACTGCGCGAAATAGAAGAGCGTAAAAGAGCAAGAAAACTTTTAAAAGAAGAAGCTAAAAGACACAGAGAGGAACGGATATATTTACAAAATAAAGATAAAATAGAGGCTTTAAAGGAAAAAGAGCGACAAAAGGCGCAGTTAAAAGCTGAAAAAGAGCGCGCAAAAATGGAATACAAAAACCAAAAGCTTACTGAAAGAAGAGAAAAACGTAGAATGAACGCATCTCGCGGAATAGGCGGTTGGCTTGCTGCGGTAATTGCGCTTAGTTGTGTGTGCTTAGTTTTAACAACTGTTGTTATTCACGATAAGTTTATGTCTGGCGGTGGCGAAGCAATGCTTTCTAACGTATACGCTAGAAGTTTTTACGACCTTATGGGTTGTATAGATAATATAGACGTAAACCTAAATAAACTAACGGTTGCAAATGGCAATAAAAACAAACAGCGCATTTTAGGCGACGTTATTGTGCAGGCTAATTTAGCAGAGGCAAGCTTAGAAACTTTGCCGATAGAGCAGCGCTCGGTACACAGTACGGCAAAGTTTATAAATCAAGTAGGTGATTTTTCTAAGTATCTTAACAATAAACTAATCAATGGCGAAAGTATCTCTGAAGAAGACTTAAGCACTTTAAAAAGTATGCAAAAAATCAATAGTGAGCTTCGCGTAAAGTTAAAGAATTTAGCTGGCGAGCTTGGTGATGATTTTGATTTTATGACCTTACTTTCTGGCGAAGAAAATATGATGTTAGAATATTTTAACGAGCTTGAATATCATTCTGTTGAATACCCTAGAATGATTTATGACGGCCCTTTTGCAGACGAGCCGGATAAAAATTCTACTAACGCAGAAATAAAAGAGGGAGAGAAGATAAGTGAAGAAAAGGCGGTTCAGCTTTTTAACGAGTATTTTTCAAGCTATTCTCTTCAGGAATGTAAAGTTACCGGCGTTGGCGAAAGTAAGGATTTTACCGTTTATAATATAGAAGGTAAAACTGATGAATATGATTTATTTGCGCAACTATTAGCAGACGGAAGACTTGTAATGTTTGATAGTTACACGCGGGCAGAAAATAAAAACCTAACGCGTGATGAATGTATAGAAAACGCCTATAAATTTTTGCAAAAGTGTGGCTA
>JAFQBR010000083.1 GCA_017399665.1 Clostridia bacterium
AGTATTGTTGACGAAAACGCTGTAATTGGTGAAAATGCAGTAGTTGGTAGCGAAGAAACGCCCAAAAAGATTACCGTATTAGGCCGTGGAGTTAAGGTTTTAGAAGGCGAAATAATTGAAAGCGGAAAAATTGTGGAGGGGCAAAAATAATGGATGCAGTAGGTATTATTTTCTCTAATATTCACGATGGCAATATGCCCGAACTAACCGCAGGCAGAACGACGGCTTCAATACCATTCTGCGGTAGATACCGCTTGATTGACTTTGCTTTATCAAACATGGTAAACAGCGGTTTAACAAAGGTAGGCGTAATAACAAAAAGCAATTACCAGTCTTTGATGGACCATATCGGTAGTGGTAAGGATTGGGATTTAGCGCGCCGTCACGGCGGTCTTATAATTCTTCCCCCGTTTGGCGTTCAAGAAAGCACTTCTTTATACAACACCAGACTTGAAGCATTAAAAACTGTAACAGGCTTTTTAGCAAGATCAAAGGAAGAATTCGTAGTGCTTTCTGATAGCGACATGGTTTGCAATATGGACTATACGGAGCTTTTACAGTTCCATAACCGTCGCCAAGCAGACATCACTTTAGTATACTTTAAAACAAAACAGAAAAATATTCATGGCGCTAACAATATAATTTTAGGGCTTGAAGAAAAGGGCAGACTTACCGATATGGCTTTCGATCCCGATAAAGGAGCGGAAGAAAGCGAAGTAAATCTTTATGCAAATATTTGCATAATGAGAAAGAGTTTGCTACAAAATTTAATTGCAGATGCAGTAGCTCACGGTAAACGCCATTTTGGCGCAGACGTACTTGCTGCAAACATAAATCATTTAAAAATTTACGCTTGGGAACACAGAGGCTATTTTGTAAGAATTTCATCTCTTCAATCTTATTATGAAGAAAGCTTAAAGCTTTTACAAAAGAAAAACAGAGATAGCCTATTTGGTAGCGGTGACGTTTACACCAAGGTTAAAGACAGTATTCCTACAACCTACGGCGATAGCGCAGTCGTTAAAAATTCTCTTATTGCAGACGGCTGTTCAATCGAGGGCGAAGTTTACAACAGCATTATTTTCCGTGGTGTAAAGGTTGGCAAGGGTACTGTTGTTAAAAACAGTATTTTAATGCAAGATACCATGGTTGGCGATAACGCTCTTATCAACTGCATAATTACCGATAAAAATGTAATTATCAAAGATAGAAGAGTTTTATCAGGGTGTGATAGTCATCCCTTCTTTGTGTCAAAGAACACCATTTTATAAGCTTTATATGCTTCGTTATATTGGCAAAAGCTTGTGCTTGCCTTCGGTCATGTACGCAAAAGTACACTCCCTTCAGTCAATGCTCGCTTTTACCAATCTAACTCGCATCTAAAACTTATTACATAAGCTTTATATGCTACGCATTTGTCACAAAAAGTGCGTTTTTGCTCAGTTGTTTACGCAAAAGTAAACGTCCTTCGCAAAATACTCCTTGTTTGTGCCAACTGCTTGCATCTAAAACTTATTACATAAGCTTTATCTGCTTCGTTATTGTCACGAAAGATGCGCTTTATTCGGTTACGTACGATAGTTGCGCGCCTTTCGCCAAATCCGCATTTTTAAGCCACTAACTAGCATTTAAACTTTATAAACAAACTAATTAAAGCGCGCTGCAATAGTCAAATTACAGCGCGCAAATGTGAAAAAATAACGCTAATCGTCAATTAAAAGGAGATATAAAAATGGCAAGAAAGAAAGAAGAAGTTGCTAATCTAAGTGCAGAAAAGCAAGTAGAAAAGAATTCTAATGCTAAAAAACGCGCAACTTGTAGTAAAAAGGCTCAACCTGCCACACTTGTTGAAGTTAAAAATAAAAAGAGCGTTTTATTCGTAGCATCAGAGGGTTTGCCTTTTATTAAAACAGGCGGTCTAGCAGACGTTATAGGCTCGCTCCCTAAAGAGCTTGCAAAGCGCGGTAATTATGACGTAAGCGTTATTATGCCACTATATAGCAAAATAGACGCAGGCTTAAGGTCTAACTTTACCTTCCTTGGCAATTTTAACGTAGCCCTTGCTTGGCGTAATCAATACTGCGGTCTTTTCTCTTGTAGATTAGATGGCGTTACTTTCTATTTTATAGATAACGAGTATTATTTTAAGCGTGACTCGCTTTACGGTGCTTTTGATGATGGCGAACGTTTTGCATTTTTCTCTAAAGCGGTACTAGATAGCTTGGGCTATTTAGGTTTTTATCCAGACGTTATCAACTGTAACGATTGGCAGTCTGCGGCGGTAGTTATCTACTTAAAAACAATATACGGTCAAATGTTTGGGTTTGACCACATTAAAACTTTATTTACGATACACAACATAGAATATCAAGGCAAGTACGGTATGGAACTAGCTTGTGATTTATTCGGTTTCCCCGAATGGGCACACGGCGGTGTTGAATTTGACGGTTGCTTAAACCTTATGAAGGGTGCTATTGAGTTTTCTGATGCTGTTAGCACAGTAAGCCCAACTTACGCAACCGAAATTAAAGATAGCTTTTTTGCTCACGGTTTAGAAAGTGTTATTTTAAGAAACGAGCATAAGCTTTGCGGTATTTTAAACGGTCTTGACCTTGACTTATATAATCCCGAAACAGATAATTCGCTATTTAAAAATTATGGCGTAAGCGATTTAAGCGGTAAAAAAGAATGCAAGCGCGAATTGCAAAAAATGCTTGGACTTCCCGAACGCGAAGTGCCCGTTATCGCGCTTATATCGCGACTTGTTTCGCATAAAGGGCTTGATCTTGTTAAAGCTGTATTGGACGAAATTTTATACGAGGACGTTCAGTTTGTAGTTCTTGGCAAGGGCGACGTTGATTACGAAAACTTCTTTAAATATATGGAAGGTAAGTATAATGGTAAGTGCCGTGCGCTTATAGCTTTTAACAAAGATATGGCTTCTAAAATTTATTCAGGCGCAGATATATTCTTAATGCCTTCTAAGCAAGAGCCCTGCGGTCTATCTCAAATGATAGCGTGCAGATACGCAACCGTTCCCGTTGTAAGAAGAACGGGTGGTTTAGCAGATAGTATTATACCTTTTAACGATAATCGCGATAAAGGTAACGGCTTTGCTTTTAACCATTACAACGCGCATGAAATGTTGTACGTAATAAAGGATGCAATATACACTTACGGTAATAAAGATACTTGGACTAAACTTGTTACAAGCGCCGTAACCAGCGATTTCAGTTGGGAAAAATCATCCTGCCAATACGAAATGCTTTACGATGCTTTAACAGGAGAGAAAAAGTAAAATGGAAAACAAAATCAAGCTGACTAAAAAAGAGGTTGCCGATCAAATCAAGGGCAAGCTTTCAAGATACTACGGTGTAACCCCCGCAGAGGCGACCTCTGATCAGATATATAAAGCGGTAGTAATGATGGTAAAGGATATTCTTTTAGAAAAAAGAAAAAGCTACCACTATACCGTAAAAGAACAGCGCGGTAAAAGAGTTTACTACCTTTGCATGGAATACTTACTTGGTCGTTCGCTAAAAAATAACGTTTACAATTTAGGTATCGAACATGCGGTAAATTCCGCGCTTAAAGAATTTAATACAAACCTTGAAGAGCTTTATGAAAACGAGCCTGATGCAGGTCTTGGCAACGGTGGTTTAGGCAGACTTGCCGCTTGCTTTATGGACTCTTTAGCATCATTAGATTACCCCACAATGGGCTTTTCTTTACGCTATGAATACGGTTTATTTAAACAAAAAATAGTAGACGGTTGGCAGTTAGAATTACCTGATGATTGGCTACCCGGTGGCGAGGTATGGTTAAGTCCTAGAATGGACAAGACATTCAAGGTTAAATTTGACGGTAGAATTGTTGAAAATTGGACGGAACAGGGCATGAAGGTTGAGCACGTAGACGCAACCGAAGTGGAAGCTATTCCTTACGATATGATGATTTCCGGTAAAGATTCAAGCGCTGTTTCAATTTTAAGATTATGGACGGCAAAAACCACCAAGTCATTTGATATGAAGACTTTCTCTGAAGGGGACTATATTAGATGTATTCAAGATGATAACGAAGCAAAGCTTTTAACTAAGGTTTTATACCCATCTGATAATCATTACGAAGGTAAGTCATTGCGTTTAAAACAGCAGTATTTACTTGTATCTGCTTCACTTCAAAATATTTTAAGCGTTCACTTAGATAGATACGGTTCTTTAGAAAATCTTCCCGAAAAGGCAAGTATTCATATTAACGATACACACCCTGCATTATGTATTCCCGAGCTTATGCGTCTATTAATGGACGAGCACGGCTATCATTGGGAAAAGGCGTGGGATATAGTTGTTCGTACCGTTGCTTACACCAACCATACGGTTATGAGTGAGGCGCTAGAAAAATGGAGCGAAGACCTTATTGCAAGAAGACTTCCCAGAATTTACAGCATTATTAAAGAAATCAACGCAAGATTTTGCGCAGATATGTGGAATTTATTCCCCGGAGATTGGGAAAAGATTAACCGCATGAGCATTATTGCTCACGGCATGGTAAAAATGGCGAACTTAAGCGTTGTAGGCTCTAAAAAGATTAACGGTGTTTCCGCTCTTCATAGCGACATCATTAAAGAGAGTATTTTTAAGGATTTTTACGACGTTTATCCCGAAAGATTTACCAACGTTACAAACGGTATTGCTTACAGAAGATGGCTTTGTCAGGCAAACCCCGGTCTTTCCGACTTTTTGACCGAAACGATCGGTGACGGATTCAAGAAGGATGCGAACGGACTTGAAAGATTGCTTGAATTTAAGAACGATAAAAACGTTCTCGATGCTCTTGCAAAGATCAAGAGGGATAACAAACTCGCTCTTGCAAATTACATTGCAAACAAAAACGGCGTAAACGTCGATCCCGATTCTATTTTCGATGTGCAG
>JAFQBR010000084.1 GCA_017399665.1 Clostridia bacterium
AACTCGCGTAACAAATTATAAAAATTTATATTATAAAGGAGAAAACAATGAAGGCACTAAGAAAAATTTTGGTCGCTTGCTTAGCAGTTGTATCTGTTTTAGCTTCAACAATTGCTGGTGCGCTATATGTTAAACCTGTTGTTGCTTCTGCGGAAGAAAGTAATGGCGTTATAACATATACGTTGGCAGAAGAAGTAGCAAAAATTGCTTATACAGACCAAGAAAAAACAGATTCTGGTTGGGACGGTACTACTACTGCAACTGCAGCAAGACAGTCTCTTTTCCAAACGGCGTTTAGTAAATCCAATTTGAAGTTTTACGTAGGCGCACATACGGGTGGAACGTCTTACCAAACATTAGAATATTACGATTGGGCTGACCACGAAAATAAGTGGAAATGGTCAGGTACTGCAATTAACGGTATTTGTGTTGGTAACAACTTCTGGGGTAGCGAAGTAGATACTTTTGGTCCTGATGGAGATCATTACATCTTTTCTGGTAGAGGTTCTAGCGCAGTAGATTACGGTCAGTTCTATTCTATTGCATGGACAGCACCTGCAGATGGTGTTCTTATGATACCTACCACGACCTTAACAATTACTTCTTTTGTAAAAGACGCTACTTTAAAAATGGCTATTACAAAGGGTAATTATTTAAATCCTAATCAAAGCGGTTGGACCGAATATACTGCAATCGAAACTGTTGAACTTGCAAAACAGACTTTTGATGTAGTTGCAGGTGACGTTATCTATATCAACTTTACTTTAGGCGGAAGTGAACTAAGCCGCGGTGCTCACATTTCTTACAATCCTACCTTTAAGTTTGTTGTTACACAATCTCAAACATTCACATTTGCAGAAGCCGTTGGCGCTATTTCTTACACAGATGAAGAAGTAGCAGCAACAGGAATGACCTTAAGCGAAGGTGGTGTTTTAGGTGGAGCTACAAATGGCTTAACAGCAGAACAACTTGCTGTAAAAGAAAATTTCTATAAAACAGCATACGGCAGAAGCCCACTTAAATTCTATACTGCGTTCCAAACAGGTTACGAAATGAAAGAATATTGGCAATGGGCTGTTGATAAAGATAATTCCTCCAAATTTAGCTGGGCTCATATTGGCGGATTATCTGCAGGTCACACAGGCACAACTGACTCAAGAATTAATGCAGGCGTTGACCACGTTATTTTTGCTTCAGCTGACAATGATATTATTTATTCATTTGCATACGTTGCTCCTATAGATGGTACTTTAACTATTTCTGAACACAAAATTGAAACAGATTCAGCATTAATAAGATACGGCATTTCTAAGGGTGACGGTTCAAGAACAACTCTTTCACCTGATGATGAAAGCTTAAATATCGTTACATACACAAGTGGTAATTACGTAATTCCTGCTCAAACGTTTAAATTAAGCCAAGGCGAAGTAGTATATTTAACTATGGACCCCGATAGTTATCAACGTTATATTTATAACTATAACCCCACGTTTACCTTTGTATCTAGTCCTTGTCTTATAAACGGTCACGAAGAAGTTGCACATGAAGCAAAAGCTCCTACCTGTACAGAAGGCGGTTGGGATGCATACGTTACTTGTGAAAACTGTGCTTATTCTACAAAGGTAGAACTACCTCCTCTTACTTGGAAACTAGTAAAAGGCGAAAGACTTGCTTACGTAAAATATGCAGATATGGTTACAACCATTGGTGGAGCTAAAGGTGCTGCTGCAACTCTTAGCGCAAATGGTGAATCTCTTGTTAAATATAACTTCAAGCACGGTTCAGTAGAAAATGGTATGTCGCTATTTGATAAATATGAATACAATTACGTTGGCGACTCAACTGGTGCAATTCCTACTCGTTCTGCTAACTGGAAGATATACACCAAAAATTATGACGGTTATATTTACGAAGTAACTGCATTAAAGGATGTATTTGTAGATATCAAGGCTCAAGTTTCAGGTGTTGATAGCGGTATGGGTGCAACAACCGGTTGGTTTGGTGCAACAAAAATTAGAGTATACATTCAAAGTGCAAACGGAGATTTAACAAAACTTTATGAGTACACACCTACCGCAGGCACGGGTGTTGATGAAAACGGCAATCCTACAGGCGCAGAAGTAACGGGTATCCTTTTAGAAGCTGGCGAAACTTTATACTATGAATTTAGCGCTCAAACTTCTGATGAAAGAAATATGACATATCCGCCTTACTTAAACGTTTACGAAGTCGTTGAAGAAATAAAAGATCATATACCTAGTGACGTTGCAGTAGAAGAAAACAGAGTTGAACCCACTTGTTCAAAAGAGGGTAGTTATGATTTAGTAACTTACTGTTCAGTTTGTGATGCGGAAATTTCAAGAGAAACAAAATCAATCGCAATGGTTGCTCACAGCGAAATCGCACACGAAGCAAAAGCTCCTACTTGCTCAGAAGTTGGTTGGGAAGCATACGTAACTTGCGCAAACTGTGATTACTCTACAAAGGTAGAAATCCCCACAATCGCTCACGTTTATGGCGAACCCACTTACGTTTGGGCAGAAGATAACTTAACATGTACAGCAACAAGAGTTTGTACTGCAAACGTAGAACACGTAGAAAGCGAAACTGCAGAAAGCACAAGCGAAATTCAATCAGGTAGCTGTACAACAAGCGCAACGGTTAAATACAGCGTTGTATTTACAAATACTGCATTTAGCGCACAAGAAAAAACTGTAACTACAGCAGAAGCTCCCGGTCACGTTGAAGTAATCGACGCAGCAGTTGCTCCTACCTGTACAGAAACAGGTTTAACAGAAGGTAAGCATTGCTCAACCTGTGGCGAAGTATTAGTAGCTCAAGTAGTTGTTGATGCTCTTGGTCATTCTCCTGAAGAAGCAGTTGTTGAAAACAACGTAGCTCCCACCTGTTTAGTTGGCGGTAGCTACGATTCAGTTGTTTACTGTGCAACTTGTAACGTAGAACTTTCAAGAACACATACAGAAGTTGCAGCGCTTGGTCATGATGAAATTGCTCACGAAGCAAAAGCTCCTACCTGTACAGAAATCGGTTGGGACGCTTACGTAACATGTTCACGTTGTGATTATACAACTTACAGTGAACAAGCAGCGCTTGGCCACGATTTAGTTGCTCACGCAGCTAAAGCAGCTGATTGTGTTGAAATCGGTTGGTACGCATACGATACTTGCTCACGCTGTGATTACACAACCTATAAAGAAATTTCTGCTTTATCTCAAGAATATTCTAAGGGTGACAGACTTGCATACGTTCAATACCCCAACATGGTTACTTCAGTAGGCGGTGGAAATGGCGCTGCGGTAACTGTTAACGGCGAAAACGGTAAGGCTTTAGTTTCTTACAACTTCAAACAAGGCTCTGTAGTAAACGGAATGTCTTTATTCGACACTTATACATATAACTACATTGGTGATGAATCTAGTGATAACACACGTTCAGCTATTTGGAAAATTTACGTTAACCACGACGTTGCTTATATTTATGAAGTGGTTGCTCATCAAAGAGTATACGTAGACATCAAGGCTCAAGTTAAGGACGTAGATGGTGCAGAAGCTACTACTACAGCTTGGATTAGTGCTGCAACTATCAGAGTATACGTTAAGGGCGTTGAAGGCGAACTTAGAAAAGTTTATGAATATGAACCTAAGGGAACTACCGGTGTTGATGAAAACGGCAACCCCACAGGCTTAGAAGTAACTGGTATATTCCTAGAAGCTGGTGAAACTTTCTACTACGAAATCTATAAATACTATGATGATAGAAATATAACCTATCCTCCTTATCTAAACGTATACGAAGCAAAAGCTGGCGAACTTAAAGGTCATACAGCTGCTCCTGCAGTAAGAGAAAACGAAGTTGCTCCTACTTGTGAAAACGTAGGTAAATATGAAGAAGTAGTTTACTGCTCAGTTTGCAATAAAGAACTTTCAAGAGAACTTAAGGGTATTCCTGCTCTTGGTCATTCTCCTGCAGAAGCTGTAAAAGAAAACGTAGTTGCTCCTACTTGTACTGAAGCAGGTAGTCACGACGAAGTAGTTTACTGCGCAACTTGCAATAAAGAACTTTCAAGGGTAGCGGTAGTAGATGAAGCTCTTGGTCACGACGAAATTGCTCACGAAGGCAAAGAACCTACTTGTACCGAAATCGGTTGGCACGCATACGTAACCTGCTCACGCTGTGATTACTTAACATATAGCGAAAAGGCAGCACTTGGCCACGACGAAATTGCTCACGAAGCTAAAGCTCCTACCTGTACAGAAATCGGTTGGGATGCATACGTAACATGCTCACGCTGTGATTATACAACTTATAGTGAAAAGGCAGCTCTTGGTCACGATGAAGTAATTGATGCAGCAGTTCCTGCTACATGTACAGTAACAGGTTTAACAGAAGGTAAACATTGCGGAAGATGTGAACAAGTATTAGTTGCTCAAGAAGTAGCTCCTGCGCTTGGTCACGACGAAGTAATAGATGCAGCTGTTGCTCCTACATGTACAGCTACCGGTTTAACGGAAGGTAAGCACTGCTCAAGATGCGGTGAAGTATTCGTTGCACAAGAAGTTGTTGAAATGATAGACCACGTTTACGGCGAATGGGAAGTTGTTGTTGAACCCGAAGGTCCTAACGACGGTTTAAAGAAGAAAGTATGCTCTTGCGGTCATACAATTGAAGAAATCATTGAGCACGACGAAGATTGGGACGTTGCAACAGCTCCTTCTTGCGCTGGCTCACTTGGCGGTTCAAGCGTAGCACTTGCAGGTCTTGCAATGGCAGTAGTTGCTATTTTAAGAAAAAGAAGCAAATAATTTAATATAAAAAACAAACAAAATTTATATTGACTTGTGGCGGAGAGGGTAGACCTCTCTCCGCCAAAAAAACTAATTATATAACGTAAAAAAAGGAAGACTTTATTATGAAAACTAAAAAAATGGCAGTAATCGGTTACGGCGGAAGAGGCGCAATATACGGAGAATACGCATTAAAAAATCCCGAAAAATTTGAACTTGTAGCAGTTGCAGAAATAGATAAATCACGTCTTAGCCCATTAGAAGGCACTAACGTTAAAATTTATTCTGATTACAGAGAAATGCTTGATGCTGGCTTAGAGCTTGATATGGTTGCAATTTCTACACAAGACGCGCAACACAAAGAGCATTCTATTTACGCTTTAGAAAGAGGATATAATCTTTTATTAGAAAAACCCATTGCTCCTAACGAAGAGGACTGTTACGCTATTTACGAAAGTGCAAAGAAAAACAACTGTAAGGTTTTTGTTTGCCACGTTTTACGTTATTCACCTTTTTACAGAAGAATTAAACAAATTATTGATGAGGGAACGCTTGGCGATATTATAAATATTCACGCCATGGAAGGGGTAGGCTACTACCACATGTCTAACAGCTTCGTTCGCGGACCTTGGAGAAACAGCGTTGAATCTAGCCCAATGATACTTGCTAAATGCTGTCACGATATGGACATTTTAAGATACTTAATGGGCGAAAAATGTATTTCGGTTAACTCTTACGGCTCACGTAAGTTTTTCCGCGAGGAATGCGCACCAGAAGGTGCAACACAATACTGTTCTGACTGTCCCCACGCAAAAACCTGCGTTTGGAACGCTCAGAAAATTTATACCACACCCGATTACAAATGGATGGCCGGTTACTTTGTAAGAAACGGCGATAATTCAAACGAAAATATTTTAAAAACACTTGCTAAATCACAATACGATAAATGCGTATTTAAAAATGATAACGACGTAGTAGACCATCAATCTACTCTTATGCTTTTCGATAAGGGAAAAACTGCTATTCATACAATGACAGGCTTTTCTAAACGTATTTACCGCGATATTAAAATCTTTGGCACACAGGCAGAGCTTTACGGACACATGGAAGATAACTACATAGAAATCAGACCTTTTGAAGGCGAAGTTCAAAAAATCAACGTAGATATCTCTATGGCAACTATTGGCGGTCACAACGGTAGCGACTTCTTTATGATGGAACAACTTTATCGCGAATTAAACGGCGAAAAGGGCGAAGGCGTTACTTATTTAGACGTTTCTATCGAAAGCCACTTAATGGCGTTCGGTGCGGAAAGCAGTAGACTTAATAACGGTGAAACAAGAGTAATTAAAAATTAATAGTTTTACCAAAAAACACATTAAAACAGGCAATAAAAGCGCGAAGTTTGCGCATTTTATAGAAAAAAACAAAATTGTAAGGAGAAAAATATGAGAAAAAACAAAACTCTTTGTCTTGGAATTATTTCCTTAGTTATGGCAGTTAGTTTAGTTTGCGGTATACTCTCTTTAAGACCTGGCTTTGTAGCAAGCGCTGCTCCAAGCGAATCTTACGTAGAGTTATATTCACCCACTTCTAACGTTGAAATAGCAGTGGATAAGCCCGCTTACTTTAATGCTGCTGTAGAAGATTATGCTGAGACGGAAAGCGGTAAAGCTCTTGCTTTAGATTACAAAGCAGGGCATAGCGGTTCTGTTTGTTTAACCATACCCACAACTATTACTAACTCAGAAGGGTACAAGGGACTAGCTCTTTGGTTGGACGTTCCAGAAACTGTAGATGAATATTCATTTACAATGTACATATCTAAAAATAGTGCTGTTTGGCAGACTATGGAATTAGGTAGCCCACTTACACTAGTAAGTGAAGACGGAATAATTACAGAAGTATCTTCAATTTGGAAACGTTTTCAATTAAACGGCTTCAAGGGTTGGCTTCTTATTCCCGACGGCGCATATCCAGATGATAATCCTGAAGTTGGCAAGCCCTATAACTTTATTTTCATGCTAGAAGATGCTTTAAGCGAGGGCTTTAAAAGAACTTCTGATATGAAGATGTATATCGGCTCTATTGGTTACTATACTGACTATACAGGCTTCCTATTTGAAAAAATTGGTGAAACAGCTATGTCTAGCGCTGCAATTTCAGATATTGAAGAATATATTGCAGATATCGAAAAGCTTACACCTAAGTCAAACGCTCAAGTTGCTTTAAAGAATAAAATGCTTGTTCATTTTACAAACCTTAAAGAAAACTTTAATGCTTTAAGCACAGCAGATAAAATTGAAGCAGTAGAAACTTTATATGACCAATACTACGGTTATATGGAAGATTACTTATACGGTGATATCAGAAAAACAGACTTAATTATGACCTTTGCTACAATGTCTGATACTCACTTTAGCAATACTTGGGTTAACGAACGCTTCTTACTTGCTTTACAAGATGCAAAATCTCTTGATGCAGACCTTTCAGGCGTATTCGTATTAGGCGATATTTCTAACGAAGGCGTTTCTCCCACAACTCCAGCTCTTACAGAGCTTGATAACTATTACGATTGGCTTGATTCATACGTATACAAAAACTCTAAGGGCGAAGATATCCCCATTAGAAACATTTTAGGTAACCACGACGTTCGCGGTCCTTCAACAGAGCCCGGCGGAAAATATCCTGTTGCAGCGTACGAACCTGCTGTTGAAATGTACCTTGAAAGAGAGGGTGTTGACTCTTTACAATGGGATATGTGGCTAAACGGCTACCACTTTATTTTCCTAAATACAGATAAGTACCACAGTGATGACTGTTATTTAAGTGCAGAAACATTAAAATGGCTTGATGAAACTCTTTCTGAAAACGAAGACGGCAGACCTATGTTTGTTTTAATTCACCAACCTATAGATAGAGTTCATTCTATGGATGGTGCTGAATATACCTTTGAAGAAATTATTGCTCGCCACCCATCTGCAATCGTAAGCTCTGGTCATACACACGCAGAATTTGGCAATGCAAGAATTATTCAAGAGGGTGAAGGCGTTTATATCAACCAACCTGCAATGGTTAACTTAACCTCTCAATACTACTTTGTAGAAGTTTACGAAGGCGGTGTTATTTTCCGCGCACGTGAAGCTGCTACTAAGAGCTGGCTTATCGGTAGCGACGTTGTAGTTGCTAACGAAGACCATTCAAATAACGTAGTATTAAATTCAAAAGCTCTTGACCTTGCTGCTTTAGAATTAACAGGCGCAACAGCAGTTAAAGAAAAAGCAAATACGGTTAGCGGTAACAACTTAGTTATTACGGCTGGCGCAGAAGGCGGAACTGCAGTTCTTCCCATTCCTGCACACGGCAATATGGCAAATTACGCAGGCTACGCTATTTATATAAATGCAGAAAATGCAGTAAACGTTGCATTTGACGGCGCAAGCTTAAAAGCAAACGCTACTTACTATGCAGTTGTAAACGGCGAAGCTGTTGCAAAAACTGCTGATGCAAACGGTAAGATTGTAGCAAACGGTTGGGTTATGATACCTGCTGCTTCATTAGACGGTAGCGTTAATCCTAAAGCTGAAAGCAAACTGACAGTTGCTTTAGATGCAAATCAAGCTGTTGCTATTGATCAAGTAAGCTACTATTTTGACAGTGAAGACTTTGCTAAAGCAGTTTCTTATCCCTCTTACGCATTCTATAATGACGACGG
>JAFQBR010000085.1 GCA_017399665.1 Clostridia bacterium
CAACCCTTTAAGAATAAATTATTTTATAATATTTTTACAAAAAACATATCTTTTAAAGGACTTAGTGATTTAAGAAAACAATCTTTCTCGCCCACGGTTTATATAACGGTTAAGCTTTACACACAAGTCATTGATTATTAAAAAAGCGAAAAACGCTAATGTGCTTTGATATGCTGATAATAAAAAAGTGCCGTTATAAGTCGATTAACGGCACTTTTGTTTATTATTTTTATAACCTAATAAAAGAATTTTACAGGTCGAATTCATCCCCTAAAATGGTTTTTAAAACCGTTTGCGCGTATATTCTGTGCATAAAATCGTTGGGGTGATTTACGTTATTAGACAAAGTATCTGCTAATGCTTTACGCTCTAACAGTATATTGTGGATTTTAGTAACGTTTGCCCATGCAACGCCGGTTAAATGCTTTTCTAAACGCTCAAACACCCTTGGATACTCGCCGTGATAACGACAAATTGAAGAGCCTGCAGTAAACGCGGTTAATGGGTTTGGCATAATGGGTGAAATAATAACGAATTCAACGTTACCGCAACCCTTTCTGATTTTTGTTATTATATTAGCCATTTTTTGATAGAACACGTTTGGATGAAAACCGCCTGCATCATTCATACCAAAAGCTAAAATTACAAAATCCGGCTTTGCGTCTATAACCTTTTGAATATTTTCATCCTTTTCGCCCCAATCTGTGCACATACCGCTTACAGCAAAGTTTTCGTGATTGATTGAACAGTTAAAGTGTTTTTGTAAATATTCTATTACCATTAAGTTATACGGTGGTGTAAAGGGAGGTTTTTTGACCTCGTGCATACCACTTGCGCCCCAGCCGTAGGTAATACTATCGCCATAACTTACAACAGTAACCTTTTCGCCCTTTTTAAGCTTAGCTAAAAAGCCTTCTACCTTACTGCTTTTATCTTGCGTTACGTCATAAATATCGCTCTCTTCGTGCTCGTAGGTTACGGCTATCATCCATTGGCTCATTCCGTCATCATGACCAAACAGTTCTGCAACAATATAAGCGCCAAGCGCGTCTGCAGATTGCATGTGCTTTCCGTCATCCACAAATTCATTATAGCGGTAGTTTTCCCAAGGTAAATATGGAATTTTACCACCCTCTATAATTTGAAGCTCGCCGTTTTCGTTCACGTAATAATCCTTTCCCTCTTCGTAAACTGTTTTTAGGTCAAAGGATGTTACAGATAAAATCTTTTTTATAGGATATGCAAGGCGAATTTCAGCAATAAAGTTTAACGCGTTTTTTAAAACAAGAGCGGTTTCGCAATAAACGGTATTGCCTTTGCATAGTGGTTTTAAATATGTTTCGTTATCGTAAATTGTAACTCTATCTTTCATGATTATCTATTAATACTTAAAAAAGCTTGCGCGTTCAAGGTTATTAGTGTTAGGTCTGTGAAGTGAAATCATGCGTTCGCCTTCTAAAGTGTAGAACAACATAGCGTGTCCGCCGTCGAAATCGAACTTACTACCGCAATGTGTCCACTCACCAAACAAGCTATCGCTTTGCGCTTCTAAAACACAATATTTACCGTTATAGAAGCTTGACCAAATCATTTTTAGCTTACCCTCTTCTTTAAAGAGGAAGGGCCCGTCGGTTACGTAGTTTCCGCTACCCTTTTCGCCTATTTCGTTAACACAAGGATTATCGCTTGCTTTAAATAAAACCTTTGGCTCGCCTACGGCATGAGATAAATCTTCAGAAAGCTCCATTGCGCAAATTTCGCCATCCTTAACCTGAAGCCATTCGTGAGAAAAAACCATATACGGTTTGCCGTTTTCCTGCCAAAACGTACCGTCTAAGCATTCCCAATTTTCGGGCGTGATATGTTTATTGCTAACGGGAACGAACTCTCCGTCCGGGGTATCGCATACAAAGATATGCGTAGCCCTGCAAACGTTATCTGCTTTAACGCTACCAAAAAGATAATATTTGCCGTTTATTTTATGTACTTCAGGCGCCCAAAAATCCTTTTTGCCAAAAAAACCGTCGTATTTTTCGCCGTCAACTATAACTTTAGGTTCTTCAAAATTTTCAAGGTCTTTGCTTTTATAAACTGCAAAAGTATTTAGCGCGGCAATCGTACCCTCCTTAATAGATGTAGTACCGTACATATAATAGCAACCGTTTTCTTTATCGGTTAAAATAAAAGGATCTCTTATTCTTATTTCACTGCGTTTTAACATTTCTTTCTCCTTAAAAAACAATTAAAAATAATCAAAAAGTGCCGTTAATCGCGCTATAGCCCTACTTTTTAACAAAATGTAAAACTGTACCCCACATTGAACAATCGCCTGCAGTAAGGTAAACCTTTCCGCCAGCAATCTTTAAATCAGCAGGTGCATTGTAGGAATTTTTAAGTATGTAATCACCAACCTCAATTTCTAAAGATGCTAGTGGCGCATCTATTGCATAGGCATAAACCACCTTTTCGCTACCGTCCAGGCTTTCCCTAATTAAATGGGTTGTTCCCTTGGGTGCTAAGAAGGAAGTCATTTGCTTGGTGTCTATAACAGTTGTTGTACCCTTTTTAATTACGGGCTTAATAAGTTCGTAAAATTCTATTGATTGTTTAATAGTATTATAAATTTCATCTGTACAAACGGTTAAATTGCCTGACAAACAGTATCTACCAAGCATAGCCTTTGCAACTGTAAACTGTACGTCAGAAAGAGAATAATCTGGCCTAATAACAGCCCAAATTTGCATTTTTGTGGGGTGTATATAGGCGTGTATGTTTTCTGCAATGGGCGCGCCGGAAGGACATTCGTGCGCGTCTGAAAATGAAACCATATCTGCAATAGATAAAAATTCCGGCTCGTGGCGCATACCGCCTGAAGAACAAATTTCAAGCACTAAATCGGGAATTCTTTGTTTTATTAAACGGAAGAACTTTAAAACCCCTTCGGTGTGCTGACGTAAACCTTCGCCAATACTTTCAGCCCCATCTACGCCAAGACCAACGTTTTCGTTATAATCCACCTTCATATAACGAATATTGTTAGCAAGAAGATTATCTATAACCTTTTCTTCTAAATATTTAATAACTTCTTCCTTTCTAAAATCAAAGAAAGCGCGATCTGCGTGAACAATGGGCTTACCGTCTAAAGAAAGCAAGTATTCGGGGTGTTCTTTAAAGATTTTTGAAGTTGTGCTAACACCTTCAAATTCATACCAAACGCCAAATTTTAAGCCCTCTGCGCGAACCTTTTTGCCAAAGTCATCTAAGCCGTTGGGGAACATTTTTGTATGAATTTCCCAATCGCCAAGAACTGCTCCGCGCTCACCGCGAGTAAACCAGCCGTCATCTACTACAAAATACTTACAGCCTAAGCTCTTTGCGTAAGGTAAAATGGCTTCTAGTTTATCTTGCTGAGGCGTACCCCAGTTATAACACCAGTCGTTATATAATACAGGTAAATCTTCCTCGCTTAAAACAGGTGTATAATCTTTATTAGAAAGCTGAACTAAGCTATCGCAAGCCTTATAAACGTCGCCGTTTAAAACTGTGATAAAGGCTTTTTTGGATGTTAAAACCTCACCCTTTTTAAGTGTTTTACGCCAATGCGCAGTCAAATAATCCCCTCTACCGCCACCAACTGAAATGCCGTTGTTGCGGAATACAGTTTCTATCTGCCAAGATTCTGGTGCTTCTAGCGTTACCGCCCAGCAAACACCATGTTTTTTATCTTCTATACCAATAAAGGGAAGCCAACTTTTAGCAGGCATCGTTCCAACTTGACCTATTTTATCGCATTTAACACCAAGACCGGACCAAGAGCTTTCAAATAAATAGTCGCTTGCGCTTAAAGAGAACATTTTACCTTCTGCGCTCCAAGCACTACGCATTTTATGAATGATAATATCTTTTGGGTCATCCGTTCTTTCAAATGGCGATAAACGTGAAAAGCCAAAGCTGGGCAGAGCTTCTACTGTAACCTCTTCCCCGTTGTTTTCTATTTCGTTGTAAGTTTGCAAAGCAGTATAACCGTTAAAACAGCTAATATACTGACGAACTGTAAGCCCCTTGCCATTTTCCAAGGTAGTAAGCAAGGTTTTACCGTTTTTATCTTCAGTAAGCTTTTGATCAACGATTTTTAAAGCGAAAGCCGTGTCGCTATATCTTTGAGTCTGCCCTGCGCTATAGTCGCGAGAATAACCGTCGCCGGTAAGGCAAAGGTGTATTAAAGGCTCGGGACTGATATAGTTATCTAATGGACAAATACTTGATAGCTTTTGATCGTTTAGCTTATCTTCCTGTCCTTTTGGTACGATAACTAACTGAGAAACCCCGTCTACCGTTACGTAAACAAGGGCGATATCGTTCATTATAAAAGTTTTTTTCGTCATTTCCATATCGCAATAAATTATAGCACAATGCTAAATCAAAATCAAGGTAATTTCAGTTTTACCAAAAATTAATAAAGTAGTGAAAAATATAATATTCTTCACCCCTAATCAAAACATCAAAGGGGTGAAGAATTTTTTGTAATGCGACGTCACAAAAAACAGTTGTTTTTAATTAAACAAAATATATTTTACAACCGTTTTGTAACATAAACTTTTGTAAATTAACCTTTTACCGCACCAACCATAACACCCTTAGAGAAGTATTTCTGTAAGAAGGGATATACGATCATGATGGGAATAAGACCTATAACGATCATAGCAGAGTTTGTACCGTCTGGGAATATTCTTGTGGGATCCCATCCGCCACCTTGACCTTCGCCACGTAAATCGTTTAAGCCCTGTCTGATTTTTAATGCTAAGGGAGCAAGTTCTGGGCTATCTGCAAGGAAAATTGCAGGCCAGTACCAGTCGTCCCATTTACCAACTAAGTAGTAAAGCAAAATAGTTGCAACACCCGCTTTAGAGAGGGGTATTATGAATTGGAATAAAATTCTAAACTCGCTTGCGCCGTCTAGTCTACAAGAGTCGATAACGCTATCGGGCACTTGGTTGAAGAAGTTACGTAAAATAATCATATTGAAGGTATTAATACCAAAAGGTATAATTAAACTTGCAAGATTATTAACGCCAATAAGATCATCTACCGTTAAATAGAAAGGAACAAGCCCGCCACCAAAGAACATTGTGAACACTATGATATAGAAGAAAATTCTAATACCGGGGCAATCTCTTTTAGTGAAGGCGTATGCACCGAGCGAGGTTAAAATTAAAGAGTATGCAACGCTTGTTGCCGTTACGAATAAAGATATGCCAAACGCGCGGAAAATTTTATCTTGGAAAAGTGTTACTTTATAGTTTTCGAAGTTAAAATTAAGCGGAATTATAAAGAAATCACCCTTTGAAAGTGCGCGCATTTGGTCAGACTTATCTGCAAAGCTTGCAAGTAATACGTAAAGACAAGGTAAAATACAAAGTATTGCAAATGCCGTTAAAAATGTATAATTGATAACAGTAAAAGCGTCAATTTTTATTTTCTTTTTCTTTCCCACTAAATAGGGATTATTATTCATTTCTGCCATAATTACCCCCTTTAGTCAATAGAGAACATGTTGTAACCGTTAATCTTTTTGGTCAACATATTACCTGCGATAAGTAAAATAAAGTTAATTACCGTTTTAAATATACCAACGGCTGCAGAGGCTTCTTCTTTACCGCGCATTTCCATAAATAGACGGTAAGAATAAGTATCAATAATATCTGCCGTTTCGTAAATTGTAGGATTGTATAGGTTGTATACAGGGTCGAAGCCCGCATTCATAATGTTACTTATTTGCATAATTAACATTACCGTAATGATTGGTAAAATCATAGGAAGAGTAATATGCCAAATAAGTCCAAAGCGTTTACAACCATCAAGCTCTGCCGCCTCGTAAAGGTTTGCGTCTATTCCGGCAATAGATGCGGTATAAATAATCGTTCCCCAGCCGGTAGACTTCCAAATTTCGGTAATAATTAAAATTGTATAGAAATAATCGGGCTCTAGTAAGAAATAAACTCTTTCCCCGCCAAGCTGTTCGATTATGTTATTTATTGCGCCTGTATCGTGTGCAAGCAACATTTTTACTATACCGCCAAGAATAACCCATGATATAAAGTTTGGTAAATATATCATTGTTTGAATGGTCTTCTTATATGTCTTTCTGCCAACTTCGTTAAGTAAAATTGCAAAAAA
This sequence comes from Clostridia bacterium, assembly GCA_017399665.1. The sequence goes on from JAFQBR010000085.1 coordinate 6,178, forward strand.
GATAGGCATTGGGAAGCAAATAAGTAGCTTTAAAACGCTTATTCTAAGGGTATTTTTAATTGCATTTGGCAAATCTGGCATAGAGAAGATATATTCAAAGTTCTTCCAGCCTACCCAATCACTACCCATAATACCGTATTTAGGACGGTAATCCTTCCACGCAAGCGTTATACCGTACATAGGAAGATATGAAAACAGTATGTAAAACAGCATTACGGGAAGAAGCATTAAATAAATTTGGCGGTTTAAAATAATTTTATTAAAAAACAGTTGGCGACGTCTTTGCTTAGAAATAGTACCCGTCGCTCCGTTGTTTTTTGCCAAAGATTTTTTCATGTTACACCTTATTTAATAGTTAATTGATCATAGAAGTTAGCTGCACGATTACCAAAGTAAATAGGATCATCTCTGTCGGCATCAGTAATCTTTTTACCGCAGAAATCAATGTCATCTAAAACGATATTTTCAATGCTACCGCCCTTTGCAGAGAATTCCATAGTAAATACTTTAACGCCAAGTTCTGCAGAAGTTACCTTAATATCTTTAAAGGTAATATTTCTTAAGTTAGCGCCTTGACCTGAAATTTGAACGATCATTACTTGGGGAGAGATTACGTGATAAATTTCGATATCTTCAAAGGTTACTTCGCCCCAGACTGTCTTTGCGTTAGTACCTAAACGGCAGTCTAATGCGTTGTTACCGCTACTCCAAGTGGGTTGCGCAAAGCCAACAGAGTTGTTTTTGAACTTCATATTGGTCATATCGCATTCAGATTCCCAAGTTAAGCAGTAGCCAGAGCCTTTATCTGTCCATAAGTCGTTGTATTCGTATAAGCAGTTTTCGCCCATACTGATTGACTTTCTGTTCCAGCCTGTGCCCTTGAATTCAATAGCGTCGTCACCGGTACGAACAAAGTTGTATCTACCAACGCTGTCTACGCATTCACTCATCATGATACCGTCTGAGTAAGTTCTATAAGCTAAAAGTAAGTTTCTTTCAATAACTGCGTTAGTACAGTTATAGAAGCACATTGTCCAAGTATTACCGTTGATAATTGTTAAACCTTCAACCGTAACGTCTGTTGAACGAACAACGCCAATAACGTGTTTACGCTTATTATCGCCACCTAAAACGTTACCGATATCAAATAGACCTCTTGAATAAACTTGAACGTTTTCTGCATCTCTAATATCTAAAGCAGAATCATGATTCCAAGATCCGTCTGAGTACTGTCTGTCGGTTACTTTTAAGTAAGCGCCTCTTTCAATTTGTAAAATACTGTTAGAAGGAATTCTAATGTTGGAAATTTCGTGAAGACCTGCTTTAAAGCGGTAAACTGTATCTTCTTCGGTAAATTCTAAAGCATCAGTTTCGTGATAAGCGGGTTCGATTTCGTGAAGTTCGTATCCTTCGGGAACTTCTAACTCTTTATCTTCCGCTACCATAATAGTAAGGGGTGCTAAAGTAGGATCGGTTACAGTTGCCGTTGCTTTTTTAGCAAAAGTATAGGTAAATGAACCGAACGCTTGTATATATGAAGTGTATTTATTTTCTTCGATTTTAACTTCTACATCTCTGCTTTCAGGTAAAACTACGCATTTTCCGTATGCTTTGTTTAAAGTAAGTTCTACTTTTAAACAGAAATCTCTTTTATTGTCTGCAACGTCTACCCAAGCAAAAGAGTGAGTACCTTTACCGCAACGTGCAGAGTAAACGGGAACTTCTACGTCGTTAATCTTTAAAGTATGCCAGGGGCTGTGAATAACTGTGTTAGGAGTTTCAAAGTCGTTATTACCACCTCTAGAAGTGAAAACCTGAGCTTGCCAAGAATCTACGTCGCCAGCTTCAGTTTGGTCTGCATCAACGATTACGTCTGTATTATAAACTGTGGGAATTACAGTTCCCTTAGGAG
>JAFQBR010000086.1 GCA_017399665.1 Clostridia bacterium
ATGGTAGGCTTCCCTTACCACTGTGCTGAACTGTATTTTAATAAAATTCTTAAGTTCGCCCCCTTAGCCATAGTTGAAAATATGGACGTAACAATAAGAGAACAAGAATTAGCTGCTCTTGAAAAAATTGACTACGAAACGGGCGAAGTGTTAACGGATACTAATGATACGCTTGAACAAACTGTCAAAGAGATAGACAAAGATGCCCTTTACAAACTCTTTGAAATATTCGGCGATGAAATAACTTTACAGTGAGGTGATTAAAATGAAAATATCTAAAATTAAACCTATACCTAAAAACGTGTTAAAACTCATACGCAAGAAAGATAAGGAACTCTACCCTAAACCAACCAGCTTAAAACGCTTTTACTCTTACCTCACTAAAAACGATGGTGAACTTGTTAAAGTTACCGTTGCCGTTAAACATAAATTCAACGCTTGGTATTGCAAGCAAGTAGCCGTTCACGGAATAGATAGCGATTATTGCCTTGTTCGTGATATGGTTTACTACTATATCGCAGGCTACGTCGTAGGTTGGCACGATGAAGGTCTTACCAATAATGCTAAATGGTATGAAGCCGGTTGGGGATGTGCCGAAGATAAAATGTTTGATCCCTTTGCTCCTATGGTTAACGCTGAATACGCATTGAAACTTCCCGAATTCAAATATTCTGCTATTGACGTTTATCCATATTGCGATACTCTGCAATATTTACGATTATATAGAAAATATCCGCAAATGGAATATTTAACAAAACTTGGTCTTAATTATATCGCTATGAGCGTTCAAATTTTAAGGCTTTGCGCTAAAGACAAAAAGTTCCGTAAGTGGCTTGCTCGTAACGTTGAACAAATAAATGAAAATTACTATTACGTTTCAGCCATTATTGAGGCTTACAAAAAGAACAAGCCAATTAAAGAAGTTCATAAAAGACAGGAATATGAAAAGAAGCTTTCAGCAGAAAGATATTACCCTGAATTAAGGCGTGAATTCAAGCAAGACGCGCAAAAGCTCTTTGAATACATAAACTCTTCAACGGCAACGCTTTCGAGCTACAATGACTATCTAAAGGCTTGCCTTTATTTAGGTATTGATATGAAAGATACTAAAAACCGTTACCCTAAAGATTTTAAGCGCTGGCACGATATTAGAATTGATGAATATCACTCCGCTAAAGCTAAGGAAGAAGAAACTCTAAGAACTGAATTCTATCAACAGTTTTCTTCTATCGCACAAAAATATTCGGTTTTAGAACAACGCCATAACGGGGCTTACGTTGTGTTAATCGCTAGAACACCTGCTGAACTCGTTAAGGAAGGATACAAGCTCGATCACTGCGTTGGTAAACTGGGTTACGATAAAAAGATGGCGCGTGGCGAGAGTTTAATCTTTTTCGTTAGAAACAAGGAAGAAGAAACTACACCGTTCGTTACCATTGAGTTTTCGCCTAAAGAGAAGAAAATAGTTCAGTGCTACGGCACAAACAATTCAACGCCAGATGATAACGTTCTTGATTTTGTAAACAATGAATGGTTACCGTACACTAAAAAACAATTAAAACAAATTGCAGCATAAGGAGAAATATTATGGCAAATTATTTTAGAATAGTAGGATATCACCCAGAAGATGACTTTTGCTTTATCGCCGACTCTAACGGTAAATTCGATATGATTTGGCAATTCAGTTCTTGCCTCGTTAAAAAAGGCATTAAGGTTTTAGAGATTTCAGGCGAAGATAAATTTTTAGACGTTAATTTTTCACGCGCTGAAGAAAACGAAAAACAGATAATCGTTCGTGCTACCGCTAAAGGAAAGCCGATATGCGAAGAACGTGATTTCGCAGGCATAACACAAAAGGTTATTACGGTTGGTAATAAATCGTATATACCGAATAGACATTGATTTTCTTAAAACTTTTTTAAATCTCACTTTCGAAACCAAAAAATCTCTATGCATATTTTTAGACATTCTCTTGCTCTATTTTACATATTGTTTTATTTTGGCACTATAACGTGTGCTTGTCTTGAAACAAGTCGGCTACGCTGCGCTCCGCCGAAGACAAGCACACGCACTCCACCTAAACCTATCCATCTACCAAAAATGAAAGCCGAGGGACGCAGAGTTGTGCGCTAACCCGCTTGCACAAA
>JAFQBR010000087.1 GCA_017399665.1 Clostridia bacterium
ACCGTTTGGCTGTACTTTTGACTGCGACGGCGAGCCCCTTTACTTAACATGTTTGGCAAGCGGACTAACCGTTCGCAATTTAGATGAAAAGTGCATTATGGAATGCGAGCTATACTTCTTTGGCGCTTTTGCTAAGTATAGCCAGGCTAACTTTATTTGCGACATGCAAATAGGCGAAGAAAAAAATCAAGATACAAGTGCTATTTCAGTTGTGTTTATTAACAAAGGGGAAGACCTTTGGAGCGTTTGCAAAAAAGCCTGCGCAACGGAAAAGGTAGTGCTTGCCGATAATCCCGATATAACTTTTCCTGCAAGCGAAGATAAAGCTATTGTCGTTTACAGAAAAATTCAGTAAAAAAATATTTTACCAAGGATAAATATGAGAGTTACAAAAAAAGCTTATGCAAAAATAAATCTTTGTTTAAACGTTTCAAGTAAAACGGAAAAGGGATTTCATAACCTTGAAAGTCTTGTTACCACCGTCGATTTATTCGATAAGGTTACCCTTGAAAAGAGAAAAGATAATAAAATCACTTTAAAGGTAACCGGGCATAACAGAGATTATATTTATAACTGCATTCCCGAAAAAGACAACGCTTACCGCGCAGTAAACGCCTATATGCAGGCAACCGGCTGCACGGGCGCAAATATTTACCTGCAAAAAAATATTCCCACTTCCTCTGGCATGGGTGGATCTTCCACCTGTGCGTCTGCAGCTCTTTTATGTATGGAAGAGCTTTACCAAAAGAACGCAAATTTACCAGAGCTTGCAAACTCACTTGGTAGCGACACAAGCTATCTGCTTAAAGGTGGTTGGGCTGTTCTTCGCGGTAGGGGGGATATTGTTGAATATTTAAACGTAAATAAAAAAATGCAGTTCGTGGTTGTGTTTTCTGAAGGTGGGGTAGATACCGCAAAATGCTTCCAGCTATTTGACCAAAAACAGGGCGAAAGTGCCGTTAACAGCGATATAGAGGCACTTATTCGCAGTTTATCTGAGGACGAAATAGCATATAGCGAATGTAAAAACGCCCTTCAAACAAGCGCGTGCGAAATAAATGCCAACGTTAAAAAGGCAATAGATGCTCTTGAACAGTTATCCCCAAAGGCTGTGTTTATGACGGGTAGCGGTGCTACCGTTTGCGCTCTTTTTGATTACGAAGGGTTAAACCAATGGGCGGTAACAAAATTAAAAGCGCAGGGCTTTGACGCAGAGCTTTTAACAACAGTAATTCCTAAATAATAATTTAAAATCATAAAAAAACACACCAACATAATAAAGGTGTGTTTTTTATTTTTTGGCAAAGTCACAATAAATACTTGATTTTTAGGATGGTAAACATATTTAAACTAAAGTTTAAAATATACTAAAATATACTTTTGTGACAAAGCCTATTTTTTAAATAATATTCTGTTAATCCATGGTGCAATACTGTAAAATAGGGGGATTGTTAAAAATATAACCCATAGCGGATGCCATATACCGTACGCCATACCAAATAAACAGTATAGAAAAGCAACAAGCGCAGGATAGCAAATTATTTCTATCCTTTTGCTTTTAATCGCAGGGAAAAGGGTGTAATAAAGGGGTATTGTAATATAAATAGTCCAAGCAATATCAAACCCGTCAAAACAAAACCCCCAAATTGCAAAAATTACGGTTAATACTATTGGGTAGGGCAGACTCATCCAAAAACCAATGCCTGTTTTCCTTTCGCTAGTCTTTTCTTCGCCTTGCTTACTTTCGCTTTCTTCTTTGGCGTCTTCAGTAGAAGGTATGTTATTGCTTATATATTCACTTTGGCTTTCGCTCACTTCTTCGCATTTAACCTGCTGCTCATTTTCGTTTTTTTCTCTATGTAAGCGCTTGTTAAATCCTTATTTATAAGGTCGTCTATGCTAACGTTAAAAAATTTAGCAATAGCAATTAAGTTTTCCGTATCAGGGTAAGCTTCGTTTCTTTCCCATTTAGAAACCGCTTGGCGCGAAACCTTTAATCTATCTGCAAACTCTTCTTGCGAAATACCTGCGCTTTTTCTTAAATCACTAATATTATCGCCTAAATAAGTAATATCCATCTTGTTCTCCTTGCTGTAAAATAATACTATCTTTTATTTTTTACGCTTTAAGTATAACATAATAAGGATTGTTTTTCAAGCAAACTTGCTTTACAATTATGCAACTACAGGTTGCATTTTAACAGCTAATAAACAGCAAAACGCCCCTATAAGTCGATAATCAAGCATTTTTACTAAATAATGATAGGGCGATCATAAAACCTTTTTTAAACCATTCTTTGTTGCTTTCTTCAGTTTTTTTCCTTATAGTAAGTTGTAAACTTACTGTCAAGTATTAACTGACTGTTTTGAGTTATAATCTAATTATGAAATTTACAGAAAGATTTAACGAAGCCCTTATAGCAAGTGGCAAAACACAAGCGCAAATAGCAAAAGAAATAAAGGTATGTAAGCAATGTGTGTCTGATTATAAGGCAGGCAAAAGCTTTCCATCGCTAGAAACTCTTTATTTAATTTGCCAAAGTCTAGACGTAAGCGCAGACTATTTACTTGGCATTTCAAACGAACTTTAAACAGTTTTTAAAACACAAAAATATAAACAAAAACCCCTGCTAATCGACTTATAGCAGGGTTTTTTATTAATTATTTCTTTAAATATACCATTAATACATGGATGTCTGCAGGGTTTACGCCAGGTATTCTTCCTGCTTGCCCTAAGTTAAGTGGGCGAACGTAAGAAAGTTTTTGGCGTGCCTCTAATCTTAGCCCTTCAATTGAATTATAGTCAATATCTTCGGGTAGTTTCTTTTCTTCAAGTTTTTTAGCGCGCTCTATTTCGCGGTTTTCTTTTTCTAAATAACCGCTGTAACGAATTTCCGTTTCTGCGCAGTCAAGCAAATCTTCAGATATTCCGTCAAATGCGTTAAATGCTTCGCGTATTTCGCGAATGGGAATGTTTCTTGCAATTAAATCCTTATAAGAAAGTCCGTTTTGCGGTTTATTTCCGCCGTGTTTTACAACAATTTCGGTAACTTCCTTTGCTGGGTGCGAAAGGCTAAGCTCTTCAAATAGCTTTGCTTTTTGCTCACATTTATCTGTGAATACTTTGTATCTGTAATCGTCTACAAGCCCAGCTTGTCTGCCTTTTTCGGTAAGTCTAAAATCGGCATTGTCTTGGCGCAAGAAAATTCTATGCTCTGCGCGCGAGGTCATAATTCTGTAAGGCTCGTCCGTTCCCTTTGTAACAAGGTCGTCAATAAGCACGCCGATATACGCTTCATCTCTGCGAAGAACTAAAGGTGGCTGGTTACGCATTTTTAGTGAGGCGTTAATACCTGCAATAAGCCCTTGCGCGGCAGCCTCTTCATAACCGCTTGTACCGTTTAACTGACCTGCGCAGTATAGCCCTGAAATATGCTTATATTCTAGGGTGGGCAATAAGTCCATACTGTCTATGCAGTCATATTCTATGGCATACGCATAGCGCATTATGTGACAATTTTCTAACCCAGCAATAGTTTTATACATCTCTTCCTGAACGTCTTGCGGAAGGGAAGTAGACATACCCTGAACGTAAATTTCGTTAGTATCCGCGCCTTCTGGCTCTAGGAAAATTTGGTGGCGCTCTTTATCGGCAAAGCGCTCTACCTTGGTTTCAATAGAAGGGCAGTATCTTGGGCCAGTTCCAACAATAACGCCGTTATATAATGGCGAGCGGTGCATATTTGCGCGAATAATATCGTGAGTTTTTGTGTTAGTATAGGTCAAATAGCAAGGTGTTTGCTTTTCGGGCACTCTTTCGGATAGGAAAGAGAATGGGTAAATATTTTGTTCCCCCTCTTGAATTTCGCATTTAGAAAAATCAATAGTTCTTCCGTCAACTCTAGCCGGCGTACCCGTTTTAAATCTGCGAACCTTAAAACCAAGGTCAATAAGATTTTTAGTTAAGGCGTTTGCAGGGGCAAAGCCGTTTGGCCCTGCGTTTTGTTGCCATTCGCCAGCTAAAACAGTGCTGTTTAGGTAAACACCTGTGCAAAGTATAACGGCATTTGCCTTTAAAATGTGCCCAAAAGTGTTTTTAACGCCTGTAACACAGCCATTTTCTGTTAAAATTTCACTTACTTCGCATTGAATAATAGTTAAATTTGGTGTGTTTTCAAGCACCTGTTTCATTTGTACGTGATAATCGTTTTTATCAGTTTGCGCGCGTAAGGACTGAACGGCAGCCCCTTTACCGCGGTTAAGCATGCGAATTTGAAGTAGCGTAGCGTCTGCCACCTTACCCATTTCTCCGCCAAGCGCGTCTACTTCACGTACTAAATGCCCCTTTGCCGTTCCGCCAATAGATGGGTTACACGCCATAAAGGCAATACTATCTAAATTTAAAGTGAGCAAAGCAGTTTTAAAACCGGTGCGCGCCAAAGCAAGACCGGCCTCGCATCCAGCGTGGCCCGCCCCAACAACAATAGCGTCATATTCACCTTTTACGTAATTATTAAGCATATTTCTGCCCCTTTTGCCCTTAAAATTATCCGCCCCAAACGGAAGCGGAAAATTTGTTTTTTTAAGTTATTATTTCTTTAAAATAAGATTTTTTAAATCGTTTACTTCCGTTGCAACGCGGGAGTTTGTCTTTATAAGCTCGCTAACCTTATCGCGCGCGTGGATAACCGTTGTATGATCTCTTCCGCCCATAGCTTGACCGATAGTCATTAGGGGAATAGAAAGCAGTTCTGTCATTAAATACATACAAATTTGGCGCGGTTCAACAAGCTCTTTGTTTCTCTTTTTGCCCAAAATATCGTTTTTTGTAACGTTATAGAAGTTACAAACGATATTTATAACGTTAGTTGTTGTCATAACCTCTTTATTTTCGCTTGAAACAGACTGTTTAATTGCTTCCATTGCCAAAGGAATGGTAATGGGTGATTCGTGAAGAAGTGATGCAAAAATTACTCTGTTTAAAAGCCCTTCAAGCGATCTTACGTCGCTACTTGAATTTTCTGCTAAATAAGTAGCAACTTCTGTACTGATAATGTACTTACGTTCTTCCGCCTTTCTTTGTAAAATAGCAATTTTGGTTTCAATATCGGGCGAAAGCACTTGCGCCATAAGTCCGCCTTCAAATCTGGTTTTTAATCTTTCAGAAAGTGTGGCGATTTGGCTTGGGTGGCAATCTGCCGATAAAATAATTTGCTTTTCTTGTCCGTAAAGCTCGTTAAAGGTATGGAAAAATTCTTCCTGTGTTGCTTCTTTATTTGCTAAAAACTGTACGTCGTCAATAATTAAAACGTCAACGTTTCTGTATCTTGTTCTAAATTCCTGCGTGCCTGATGCAGAGCCCTTGCCTTGGCGAATAATAGTAATTAAATCGTTTGTAAACTTTTCGCAAGTAGCATATAAAACGTTGGTTGTTGGGTTTTCTTTTTTAATATGGTTTGCAATAGCGTGCATTATATGCGTTTTACCAAGCCCAGCTCCACCGTAAATAAATAGAGGATTGTAATTATTGCCCGGGTCTTCGGCAACCGCTTTTGCAGCAGAATATAAAAACTTGTTAGAAGCGCCAACAACAAAAGAGTCAAAGGTGTATTTCGGATTAATACCGGCGCGAACAGCAGTGTCTGACACGGACTCAGGTTCGGAAGCCTTTACTTTTGTAGACTTATCTGTGGTTAAAATGATATTACAACCAAAGCCG
>JAFQBR010000088.1 GCA_017399665.1 Clostridia bacterium
AATAAAATGAAAAAATTTGCAGTTGCATTACTTGCGCTATTATTATCGTTTGCAACGGTATTCGTTGGCTGTGGCGATAACGGCGATAGCTCAAGCTCGCAAGAGGAGGGTGTAAGAGAGGTAAGCATTTTCTCTCGTCCCTTACCCAAAAGAAACGGACTTAACGCACAGGGCAAAAAGGTTGATTGGCTAGACGTTAGCTCTTTCGTTTGCTACTACGGTCAGTACGACGAAAAGATGACTAATTTCGACGTAGCTATCTGCGAATCCAGAAGCCTTGGAGCAGAGGGCATAAAGAAGCTTAACGACGCCGGCGTTTGGACCATTTGTTACATCACTATTGGCGAAGACGACTCCCTTAACACCGCAGACGGACTTGGCGAAGGCGGTTACGCATCCTATTACATTTATGAAAACGGTTCACCCAAGATGAACACGAACTGGAATTCATATTTCGTAGATGCAGGTAACCCCGTATGGCAAGAAATAATAATTGAACGCGCGCGTAACATTTTGGCGATGGGCGCAGACGGATTATTCCTTGATACCATAGACACCGTTGATATAGACGCTTCAACCTGTGGCGGTATGGTTTCTTTAGTAAAGAGATTAAAGGAAGAATTCCCCAACGCAAAGCTTGTTGCAAACCGTGGCTTTACCGTTCTTGACTATATTGCAAAGTACATAGACGGTATGATGTTTGAAAGCTTTAATACCACTTGGGACTTTGGCGGAAACCGTTCAAGAGACTTAAGTGAAAGTGAAAACGAATATAATATTGCAACTGCGGTAAACACCATTAACAGAAACCGTAGAGCGCATTATTTCCCCGTATTTGCTCTTGACTACTTAAACCCCAACGAGGTTAAGTATCTAGCATCAGAATACGCAAACAGATGCTGGAAATACGACTTCATTTCTTACTTACAGGAAAACATTGGCTTAGACCATATTACCGAATACACCGTTAATTTAACCGCAGAAAGAGGATCTTTAGCGTTAAAGGGCGAAGGCGATATTGCTCAAACGGCAGGTCAACCCAACGGCGATACCAGCGCAGATAACTTAGCGTACGTAAAGAACGGCGTAACCTTAGAGGTTGATTCTTACTATTCAGTAGACTACAAGAATAATAAGACCGCAGCTCTAAACGACGCGTTCATAAGTGAAAATATGTACTGGGCAAAACGCGCTTGGGCTAGTGCAGACGAAAAGGTAACCGGCGAAGCTAATTACGAGCAGGATCACTGGATTACCGTTGAATTTACGGAAGTTAAGGACGTTTCAGAAATCATAATTCACTGGGCGTTTGATAACGGCATTTACTACTCTAGTAGCGAAATCGTAATTGAAAAATGGGTAGACGGCGAATGGGTAGCAGTACACACTCAAAGCGATATTGCTCAAAACTCACCTGAAGTAGAAATCAGATTTGACAGCATCTCTACACAAAAGCTAAGAATTCGCCAGCCTGCAGGTATGGGCGCGCAATTCCGTAAGGGCATTATGTGGGTTGCCGAAATAGAAATTTATTCCTAATAGGTAAGGAGAAAAAATGATGAAAAATAAAAAGACGTTAATAGCTATAATTGCTGCTGCCGTAGCAGTAGTGTTAGTTGCAGGATACTTTATATTCTTATACGAACCTTACGTTCCCGATTCAGGCTACCACGCAGTTGATCCCGGCGAGCTACCCGAAAAGGTTGCAGGCTTCGATTACCAATCAGAAATGCTTAAGCCTTACGACCAAGAAATAACCATTACGGTTGCCGCAATAGACTATCCCTTAGAATCAAACGTTAAGCAGGGAACTACTCCTTATAACCAAAGCTTTAACAGAATAGCTAAGGAGGTTTTAAATATTAATCTTGAATACACCGTAGTTGGCTCTACCGCTAACTACGACCAAAGATTAAACCTTGCAATTACCGCAAACGAAGAGCCTGATATGTTCTATACCACAGACCCCAAGACCTTTGCCGATTTAAGAGATAACGGCAAGCTTGC
>JAFQBR010000089.1 GCA_017399665.1 Clostridia bacterium
ACTATTGGGTGGATTTAGACTTTATATTAAAAATTGGCGACGAGGTTGTTACCGATTATACTTTCCCCTTACAGGTTGCTCTTGTAAACAACGACGGCGAATATCTTTTTGGTAGTGCAGAAAAGCCAATAGCCGTTCAAAACGCCACACTTTCTCAGCACAGAGCACTTTTAGGTGCAAATTCATTTGAGAATTTTGAGCTTAAACTTGTTTGGTTGTTTGAGGGTGGAAACGACGAATTAGACACTATGTACGGCAATTTATCTGCCGAAAAAGGTGTAACGTTAACCTTAAAAATTAACACTACTGCATCAGAAAGTATAGATCCAACCGCACAGGGCGGTACTAAGTTAGAGGTAGAAGGCACTGAAGAATACGGCGGAACAATCCGTTGGCTATGGCTTATTTTGCTTATGATAAACACGGCAATTATAGTATTCTACGTTGCATTCTTGCTTAACAAGCGCTCACAAAAGTGGTAAAAAGCTAAAAAAACGGCAAATTATATATAATGAAAGAAAAAAGCAAAAAATCGGGCGGTATCGTTCGTATAGTTTTAATAGTTTTTGTAAGTATAGTTATCGGGTTTACGGTGTATAACTTTAACGCAAAAAGTCTTATGGGTAACGCTATGCCAATGCCATTTGGCGTTGGGGTTGGAATGGTTATGTCGGGCAGTATGGAACCGCGCATTTCAAAAGGGGATTTAATCGTTGTTAAACAGCAAGATAGCTATAAGCTTTACGATATCGTCGTGTTTCAACAAAACGGAATACTTGTCGTTCACGAAATTATTTCGATTGACGGCAATACCGTTATAACAAAAGGTGATGCAAATCCATCGCAAGACCCACCAATGGACGTTAAAAACATAAAGGGCAAGGTCGTTTCCCACGCAAGAGGGCTTGGTAAAGTGGTTTGGTGGATTAAATCCCCATTAGGCACAACCTTGATTTTGGGTGTTGCCATATTCTTTCTTGTAAAATCTTATCGCGACGAGGATAAAGCGGAAGTTACTACCGATAAGCAAAAGCTTGAACAAATTAAAAAACAAATAGAAGAACTTAAAAAAGATATAAATAAAGAAAATATCAATAAGCAGGAAGATACAAATAATAAGTAAGCGCGTAAAAGGAGGTAAAAAAATAGGTGAAATCAATAAAAAAGCCCATATTTATTTACCTTGGCGTTATACTTTTTATTCTTTTAGCTATAAGTATGCAGTTTACCTCTAATTTGTATGCGCGTTATTATACCGGTGCAAGTCATTCAGACGGTGCAAGGGTTGCTAAATTTGAGGTTGAAGATGGCTTTGCTACCTCTTATAACGAGGTAATTCAGTTAACTATTAAGCCGGGCGACGTAATTGAGCTTCCTTTTATCGTTAACAATAAGGGCGAAACTGCAATAAATTTTATTATTGAAGCAGAAAATTTAACCAATAATTTGCCTGTTTCATTTGATGCGTTTTCACAATCATTAGCAGCAGGAGCTAGTGCAAATTATAATTTTATTGTTAGATGGGTTGTTTCAGATGATAATAAGGACTGGCAAACCTCACCAGAACACGCAAATAAGACGGATTACGTTAGATTATCTATAAGAATAGAGCAAGCAGATTAATTTTTGTAACTTAAAAATACGTTAAGGAGGAATTTAAGTGAATAAAAAAGCTTCAAGAATAGCACTTATTTTCCTTTGTGCGCTTTGTATTGTAATGGCATCGGTTAGTGTTGTTTTTGCAAAATATATTAGAAGTTATTCTAAAAACACACAACTACAATCGCCAGAATTTTATTTTGAAAGTGATTATTTGTCAGAAATAACGGCGGTTTACTACCTAAACCCCGGCACTAACTCAGTTGATTTTTCTTTAAAAAATCATATTGACGAGTTAAGATATTCTACTAACGTAATTAACTATACAGTAGAACTAACAACGGATAAAACAGATGCTGTACTTTCTTCTACTGCAGGGCAAATAACCAATAATGCTAAAGAAAGCGCAGTAATTACACTTTCGGGTATGGTAGACGGCGGTATTTATACCGTCACGGCAACAGGAAGCGCCGGGTTTACCAGAACGTTATCGGCAACATTTATTGTAAAATCTACAGAACCTAAGCTTTATAAATACGTTGACCTTTCTACTGCGACCTTAGGTTATATTCAACTAACCGTATGGACGGAAAATCTTGCAGGTGACGTAAAAATCACTTTACCTTTAGGTCTTTTGCCCGATAATACAAGGGAGGGTATGGAAGATCTTTTAATAACTGATAGGTCTTTTACACAAAGCTTTGAAAAATATTCTTCAAAAATTTATAGGTTTATTATAACGGCAGATTTTTCATCTGCAAACTTTGAAATTACTTGCGGTACGGTGGTTGCTGAAAACAGCACGCCAGCTAATACGTAAACAGCCGTTAATCGACCTATAGCCCAATTTTTAGCTAAAAATCGGTGAGTTTTTGTAATTGAACGAAGGCTTGCCGTTACCTTTACGCGCGCACGCGCGCAAGAATTCAAAAGTCAAGGAGTAGTTATGGCTAAAGCAATTAAGCGAAAAACTAAATATTTACTCCTTTCAACGCTAGTTGTTTTAATAGCGCTGTCTTTTGTGTTTGCCTTTTTTACAGCATACGGTGCACCTCAAAGCGTATCAATTTTAAACAACGGCTCACGCTTAGTTGCAAAGCCTGTCGGTGAAGAAAATCCATCTTATCAATGGCAAAAATCGGCTACGGTAGATGGTGTTTATACCAATATTGCGGGTGCAAATTCAAGTTACTATGATATTACAAGCGAGGATAGCAACAGCTATATTCGTGTTTCTGCAGGCGGAACTATAAGCGAGCCTATTGAAATTGGTAATCTTATAATATTTGACGTGGCAAAAGCTCCAATTCTTTTTGACGGTAACTATTCAGGTCAAGATGAAAACGGAAATACCCTTTCAGGCACACATACGGCAAATAATATTTACGTTATTAAGCAAAGCAATAACGAAACGCCAACCTCTAACTGTATAACTTTTAAAAATAAGTCAACTATTCCTTACGAGGTTACTCTTGACCAAATTCATTTGGCGTTTAAAGCAGGCTCAGGCTGGCCAAAATCTTATAATCCAAATACAAGCGGAACCGCACCTTATAGCGGTAATAACGTTGGTATGATAGACGTTTTATCGAGTTCTGGTAGCGAAAAAACAGTCGTTTTACGTTTGAAGGGCGAAAATATCGTAAGATGTGTCCACTATGTTTCTAGCTCGGAAAACTCTTGTTTGAAATTTACCGATATAAACGGTGATAACGAAATGACAGGCGGTACGCTTTACGTACCTATAAAATTAACTACACAGGCTGAAATAGACGACTTCGTAGCCCAAAAAACTACTTACAATCACTGGAACGCGGGTATTGGCGCAGACGACGGCGGTAGCGGTACTGCATATAATATTCGCTTCGCAGGCGGTACTACTCAAGTTTTAACCACTTATGGCGATAACTGTACAGCTATCG
>JAFQBR010000090.1 GCA_017399665.1 Clostridia bacterium
AACCTAATAATTCCATTTTTTTCTCCTTTTACGCCCATGCGTCTTGTGATTTTGGTATGCGAATATCAGTTAGTAAATACTGTTCCCATAAATACCACGTTCCGCCCCCTGTTTTACGTAGTGTAATGGAACGGGGTGTGTCAGCTCCGCCACTGCTGATAAGTAGCTTCATATAATTGCCATTTTCTAATCTTGAATACTGGTTAGATATAACCTTAACTGTGTAAGGCTGTGAGGGGGTATATTCGTTTTCAGGTGTTGCTCCGTTAAAGTAAGAACGGGCAATATAGTCTTTTCCGTCCATCAAGCGATCGTTAAGAAAGGCTATATCAGCAGGGCTCATAGGTCTTGGCCCGCGTAAAAAATTAAGCATTTCCGTACCTGCTTCGCGGTCTTTTGAGAATACACAAAGTGCGCAAAGTGCTAAAGCCGCCGTTTTAAATGGTGTATCTAGGCTAGCTTCGGGCATAGCTTTAAGTTCTTCTAGATTGTTTGGTAACTTTTCAAAAGTAAAAGTTTCCTTTTTGCTTGCAGCGGCTAGTAGTTTGTTTTTAATAAATAGAAATGGACTGCCAAGCTTTGATAAAATTAATCTTATAATATCCATAAAAATCTCCTTCACGTTTACTTCTTAAGTGAAACGCTGTATATATTAAACTAAAAATTGTTCAAGGGTTAACTATCTATGCAAAAAAGTTTACATAGTGCCTGCATTGTATCTACATCTAAAAGGTTTCTTTGATTATCGTGAAATTCAATTTTTTCGCCCGATTTAAAGTGCGCTTCTAGCGTAGAACCAAAAAAATAGGGCAGACCTGATACGGTGTGGTAATAACCGTTATGATTTGATATGTTGCGTTCGCGTAATAATTTTTCAAGCTCGCTCATAAAGTCGGCTAGGCATATCCAGCTTTTTTTAACCGAATGCCCAGAGCGAGAATTGGAAAATGCGCAACATTTTACTTTATCATCTTGATATTCAGCGCTAAAAGAATAAACGCAAGGGGGGCTAAACCTCTCTTTTTTAAGAGCGGTGGTTGCAAATTTGCAAGAAAACTTTATTAACTCAGTTGATTGTATTTCTTTTGGTGCGTTTGCATATATAAGTTTTACAACACCACCGCAAGGGTTTGCGTTTTTATCTTTTTTGGCTTTTTTTGTGTTTATCGCCTTATTTAGAAACATAAGTATTCCTCTTACAGATACTAATCTTTAGGCGTTATATTTTTAACGCCGAAAAGGTTACACAATTCACGCAAAAATTCAACGGGTAAAAAGACGTCTTGATTATCATAGCAATATATTTGCTCGCCAGAGCTATAGTCAGCTTCTATTTTAACGCCGTAAAAATCGGGTAGAGCCTGTACGGAATGATGATAGCCGTTATGAGAAGCAACGTCGTATCTTTTTAAAATTTTGTCTATTTCCTTTAAAAGTTCTATCGAACCAGCTTCTTTTCTACAAGCGCCAACGTCTATTCCTTCGCTACAATCAACAGTGTAAATCACACTGCCGTTTTCTTCTAAGCTTGCGCTAAGATAATAAACACCGCTTTTTAAATTGCTGTCCTCTTCAAGAAACGCAAGCGTAGAATACTTGCAGGAAAAGTAAATTAAATCTACAGATTGAACGTTTTTTGGTGCGTTAGGATCAACGTTTGTTTTGCTTTCTCCATCTTCACAAGGGCCTTCGTAAATTCTGTCCCTGCGGCGCTTACGCATCTTTTTAAACCATTTTATAAGGCACATACCATTCACCTTTTTTAATTATTTTTTACTAAATATTGCTATTAGATCTGCAAAGGATTTCTTTTTAACAACAAACCAAACAACTGAAAATCCACCGATACCTACGATAGCCACTCCGCCAACCACTATTCCGGCAATAGCTCCGCCGGAAAGACCTTTGGGCTCTTCTTTAGCAACCATTTTATAACCGCAAATATCGCAACCGCCGTTACCGTTGCTATCGCTGTGGGTAC
>JAFQBR010000091.1 GCA_017399665.1 Clostridia bacterium
CGCAGGCGGTGATAGCGTTCTAGTTTTTCACGATGATTTTCCACTTGGCGCAGATGTTAGCGAAATTCTTAATACAAGAGAAGTTATTTTCGACGTTGGTATTACAGCTAACAGACCGGACTGTCAAAGTATCCTTGGCTTAGCACGCGAAGTTGCCGCTATTTTAGATAGACCTTTAAAAGAACCTGATTATAGCTATAATCAAGTTGATAGCGATAAAGATTGTCCTGTTAAGGTAATCGTTGAAGATGGAGAGCTTTGCCCAAGATATTGTGCAAAATATATTAGCGATGTTACCATTAAGCCATCACCAAAGTGGATGCAAAGACGTCTTGCTTTAATGGGAATTAGAGCTATTAACAATTTAGTTGATATAACTAACTACGTTCTATTAGAAATGGGGCAGCCAATGCACGCATTTAATGCGGATGCTATTGCTAAAAATACCATTATTGTTCGTCGCGCTAATAATGGCGAAAAAATTACAACTTTAGACGATAAAGAATTTACTCTTACAGCCGATAATCTACTAATTTGTGACGGAGAAAAAGCCGTTGCCTTAGCTGGTATTATGGGTGGCAAAAACAGTTCAATTGGCGACGAAACGACTAATTTGTTGTTTGAATGCGCTAAATTTAAACGTGATAACGTAAGAAAAACATCAAAAGCATTAGGTCAACGCTCAGATTCTTCTGCAAGATTTGAAAAAGGTGTTGATGCCTATACTGTTGAACGCGCACTTTCAAGAGCGTTAAACCTAATTGAAAGCACTAATTCCGGTGTTATTTGCGGAAAAACCGTTGATGTATTAAATGAAAACGTTGAATGCAAAAAGGTTAGCGCTAGCTATTCAAAAATCAATAAAATTCTAGGTGTTACCGTTGACGGTACTGTTCAAAAGGAAATCTTAGAAAGACTTGGATTTGCTATTGAAGAAAAAGGTGATGAATTTGTTGCTACTGTTCCAGCTTACCGCGACGATATTGATTCTTTCCCTGATTTAGCTGAAGAAATCATTAGAATTTACGGCTACGACCACATTGAATGTAGACTTTTAGAGGATGCAACTATAACGAACGGTGGTAAAACTGAACGTCAACTTAACGAGGATAGAACAAAAAATGCCTTAATTGCAAAAGGTTTTAATGAAACCTTAACTTATTCATTCGTTTCTGAAAAGGATTACGAAACGTTTGGGCTTGATAAAGATGCGCCTGAAAACGCACACGTTAAAATTATTAATCCACTTGGCGAAGATATGAGCGTTATGAGAACGACCTTAATTCCTTCAATGGCATACAATATCGTTCGCAATATCAACAAGAAAAACCTAGAAGGCAGATTGTTTGAAATGTCTAAGGTATATTTGCCCAAATCCTTACCATTGGAAGAATTACCTGTTGAAAACATGCGTTTAGCTCTAGGTGTATTCGGCGACAAGGAAGATTTCTTTACAGTTAAAGGCGTAATTGAAGAATTACTTGAATTTATGCACCTTTCTGGTGAAGTTACCTATGAAAGAGCTGACGTAAGCTATTTACACCCTGGTAGAAGCGCAAAAGTTTTAATTAACGGTGAATGCGTAGGTGTGTTTGGCGAATTACATCCAGAAACAAGAGAAAAGCTTGGTATAGATAAACGCGTTTACGTTGCAGAACTCGATTACGATTTAATGCACGCTGCATTTACAGGCAAAGTTGGATATAAAGCTATTTCTAAATTCCCATCAGTAGAGCGCGACCTTGCTTTACTTGCAGATATTGATATGCCTAGCGCTGAAATTATTAAATTAATTCGCGCACGCGGTGGCAAAAACTTACAGTCAGTTAAGTTATTTGACGTTTATACAGGTAAAGGAGTTGAAGAAGGTAAGAAGAGTGTTGCATATAGACTAACTTTCTCTTCTTTAGAAAAAACTTTTGCAGAGGGTGAAGTTGACTCATTTATTAAGAAAATCTTATTCTTCTTAGATCAAAATAACATTAAGTTGAGATAATTAATTATGAGAAAGGACGTGGAATTACTTGCACCCGCAGGGTGCGAAGAAAATTTTTATGGTGCAGTAAATTTCGGGGCAGATGCCGTTTATTTGGGGCTGTCTGATTTTTCTGCACGTAAAAATGCAGGTAATTTCACGTTAGATCGTTTAAATTTTATACTTTCATACGCGCATTTATTTGGTGTAAAGGTTTATCTTGCTGTAAATACCGTTATAAAAAACGACGAGCTTAAAAATTATTTTGAACTCATTAAGTCAGCATATCTTGCAGGCGTTGATGCGTTTATAGTACAGGATTTGTTTTTAGGAAGAACCTTAAAATCTCTATTTCCTAACATAACATTGCATTTAAGCACGCAGGCAGGCATAAATAACGTAGACGGGGCAA
>JAFQBR010000092.1 GCA_017399665.1 Clostridia bacterium
GTGGAATGACTTTATACAGTAAAGGTGCAAAAATATCTTTAACCCCTGTTGGTGATGCATTCGGTACATATATGATTAAGAAAAAGCGCATATTGTTACTAATTTTTATGGGCATTTTTCTTGGATTTGTTATTACTGTGGCGGAACCAGATTTAAGCGTTTTAGGTGAACAATTAGGAAGTATTAAATGGACTTTAATTATTACAATTGCTTTAGGCGTTGGCGTCTTTTTAGCAATTTCCTTATTAAAAACCTTACTTAAACTTGATTTCTCATTTTTAATCATTTGTCTTTATGCAGTTGTATTTTTAATAGCCCTGTTTGTGGACAATAAATATCTAGGTCTTTGCTTTGATTCTGGCGGTGTTACCACAGGTGCATTAACCGTTCCATTTATTCTTGCCCTTGGCGCATCTGTTGCCGGTGCTGTCGGTGGTAAAAATAAGTCCGAAAACAGCTTTGGTATGACGGCCATTTGTTCAGTTGGACCAATCATGATGACTATGTTGCTTTGCCTCATATTTAAGCCAACCGTTAACCCAGACATTACCCCTGAAAACGTAACAAACGTTACTTCCCTACTTATTCTTTACGGCGATAAACTTTTACATACATTACTTGAAGTTTTACTTGCATTAGCCCCAATTGCCGTAGCTTTTTATCTTTTTAACGCATTTAGCTTTAAAATACCTAAAATCGAGCTTTCAAGAATAACCATCGGTTTTCTATACACTTATTTTGGCTTATCGTTTTTTTTAACAGGTGTAAACGCCGCTTACATGGGAACTGGTTATTTTATTGGACAAAGTTTAGGCAATCTTGATAATAAATGGATTTTGGTTGCAGTTGCTGCCTCAGTCGGTTTACTTATTATTTTGGCAGAGCCTGCAGTAAACGTTTTAGTAAAACAAGTTGAAGAGGTTTCAAGTGGTACTATAAAGAAAAGGACTTTAAAAATTGCACTTGCAATTTCAATGGCGTTTGCCCTTGCAATTTCAATGCTACGCATAATTTACGGTTTTTCTTTATTGTTAATTATAGGAATCGGATATATTATTGCATTAGGTCTTTCTTTTCTTGTCCCAAAAATTTATACAACGATTGCATTTGACGCAGGCGGTGTTGCATCTGGACCGATGACAGCAACATTCCTTCTGCCCCTTGCAATTGGTGCAACAAAAGCAATATCCTCAGCAGACAACATTCTTTCGTTAGCGTACGGACTTGTAGCAACCGTTGCACTTATGCCGTTAATTACTATTCAGCTTTTGGGCTTTACCGGTAAACTTAAAAGAAAATACGTTGAGCATAAAAATGCTCAACTTATTAGCAAAATCAATAAAGAAGATATTATTGAATTTGAATAAAACAAAGGAGTACTTACATGAATTCAAGCCAAATAAAACTGCGTTGTCTTATAATTATTGCTAATCGCGGACTTGGCGATCCCATAAGTAATTTAGTTAAAGACTATGCTCACTTCCAATCAATAATTTTAGGTAGAGGTACTGCAAGTAGCGAAATCAAGGCTAAACTTGGCATATCAGAACCCGAAAAAGATATTATTTACTGTTTTATTGAAGAACATAACGTTAAATATATTTTTAAATTAATTGATGAAAACTTTGACTTTTCAAGAAAACATTTAGGAATTGCTATGACTATACCCGTTTCTTCGGTTGACGGGCTTACCTCTTTTAAAATTTTAACTGGAAAACACGATTAAGGAGAAAATGATATGGATAAAAACTATGAACTTATAGTTGCGATTGTAAATCACGGCTTTGAAGAAGAAGTTATGTCTGCTGCAAGAGCTGCCGGTGCTAGAGGTGGTACCGTTTTCAATGCGAGAGGTACTGCAACGGCAGATGATGAAGTTAAATTTTTAGGAATTTCTTTACATCCACATAAAGAAATTGTCTTCATTTTAACCCAACACGACAAAAAGAACGATATTATGCACGCCATAAAAGAAAAGGCTGGGCTTGCAACGCCGGGGTCAGGTATTTTATTTACCCTACCTGTTGAATCAGTTCTTGGTGTTGAATTTTAATTATAATTATTAAGAAATAAAAAAGGCTTTTGCACTTAAAACTGCAAACGTCTTTTTTAATATTAAAAACAAAACGTTACAAAACCTTATTTAAAAATTCCTTTAGTCTTTGCGACTTTGGATTTGTAAAAATTTCTTTAGGTGTGCCTATTTCGGCAATCACCCCTTCATCCATAAAGACAACCTTATTAGAAACGTTTTTAGCAAATGCCATTTCGTGAGTAACAACTATCATTGTTATACCTTCCAAAGCTAAATCGCTCATTACGGATAAAACCTCACCAACCATCTCCGGATCTAGCGCGCTTGTAGGCTCGTCAAAAAGCAAAACGTCAGGATTCATTGCAAGTGCCCTAACAATTGCAACTCTCTGCTCTTGCCCGCCCGAAAGGGTTTTGGGATAAGAATTTGCTATATGCTCAAGTCCGACCTTTTTTAATAGTTCAAAGGCTTCTTTAGTGGCAACCTCTTTATCAATATTCTTTAATGAAACCGGAGCTAAAATAATATTTTCTAAAACTGTTAAATGTGGAAACAAATTAAAACGCTGAAAAACCATTCCCACTTTTTCTCTAAACTTATTTATTTTACTTTTTATTTGTCTATTAACTATCTTTTCATTTTTGGTTGCTGATTTAATTTCTTTTACGGTTAAATCATAAGCATCGTCATCTTTTGTAAGATTTTTTAACTTATTAACAAGCTCATACGATTTGTTGCTAAAAATAACTTCATTTTCAAAAACTATTTCACCACCAGAAGGCACTTCTAACAAATTTATACAACGCAAAAAGGTGGATTTACCGCAACCAGACGGACCAATAATTGAAATTACGTCACCCTTATTTACTTCAAGATTAACCCCTTTTAAAACCTCTTGATTTTCAAATGACTTATGTAAATTTTTAATTTCTATTAACCTACTTAACATCGCGATTCATTCTCCTTTCAAACAGCTTAATCAGCCACGCAATAAATATTATTATCACTAAATAAATAAGAGCTAAAACGATATAAGGTATAAAATAGTCATACGTACTTTCTGCTATTGCGGTAAAAGATCTAGTTAAATCGGTTACTGCAATTAGATTTGCAACCGAGGTTTCTTTTATTAAGGCAATAAATTCGTTTCCAAGTGTTGGGATTACGTTCTTTACAGCTTGTGGTAAAACAATTTTAATCATTGTTTGAAGAAATGAAAATCCAAGTGCTCTACCAGCCTCCATCTGACCTTTATCTACAGAATTTATACCACTTCTAATTGCTTCAGCCATATATGCACTACTGTTCAAGCCATAAACAATAACAGCCTCTGCAACATAGCTTATATCTATTCCAAGAGCTGGGAAAATTGCAAAGTGACAAAGTAAAAGCTGAACAAGAATAGGCGTTCCACGAATGACCGTTACGTAGCCTTGCGTTAACGCTTTAAAAAATTTAATTACTCCGTTATCTGCAGGGGCAATTTTAACCGTTGCCAAAACCGCACCCAAAATAAAACCTATAATTAAACCTAAAATCGAAATAATAATAGTATTTTTAAGACCTTCTAGCGTTAATTTATAGCCATTCTGAATTATAAATTTATTATAAAACGCCTTAAGAGTTGAAGAGTTTAATGAATTAACAATTTCTTTTGCGGGTTGCATATCTAAAACCACGGCGTCTAATTTACCATTAAGTAAATCTTTTATTGCAAGCGCGCCGGTCGTAAATCCAACAGGTGTAAGATTAGTAAAGCCCTCGTACCCAAAACCACTATCGCCAGCAATATACATATAGCCCGTGGTGCCGTTTTGCATACCTATTTTATAATTTTTGTCTTTACTTTTTAAAACATTTTCGACGTCAGCAGCATTGCTACAGCCATCAAATTCACTGTTATTTTCATTTAAAACTAAAACCTGTGAAGAAGTATAATACGAAATAGAAAAATCAACAACCTCAAGCCTGTCATTACTTACGGTAAGTCCAGCCATAGCTAAATCACAGTTTCCATTTTGAACGCTACCTATTACCCCTGAAAAGTCCATGTCCTCTACGTATAAGACTTTTCCTATACTCTTGGCAAATAAATGAGCTAATTCAATGTCTATACCAGCAAATTTATTACCGTTATAATATTCAAAGGGTGGAAAGTAAGCATTCGTTGCCAAAATAAGGCATCCCTCTTTATTCGTAGGATTAAGATAAGTAAAGGTATTTCCACCTCCAAAATAAGAGTTAATTATATTTTCTAACTCTCCAGTAGCTTTTAACTCTGTTATAAAATTGTTTACCTGTTCTTTAAGTTGACTATTTTCTTTTGCTAACGCTATCGCATAAGGCTCAGAGGTAAGCTCGATTGCAGATACCTTTGCTTTAACCTTGCTGGTTGTATTCGAGCACCCAAAAGAACTAACTGTTAATAATAAAATTAGTAGTGTAAATAATATTTTTTTCAAATTAAAAAGTCCTTCATTTTTTCGCACGGCGCTTATTGTAACATTTAAGATTTTTAATGTCAAACAAAATTGTATAAATATTGAAAATATTTGAATATTTTTTGCTAAGATTTTTATTTTTATGAATAATATTCATTTTCTGCATTTTTTTAATGTATAAATGAAAAAAAATAAGACGGAAAACTTCCGCCCCATTTTATATTATATATTAACGTTAATAAATACCTTAAGCTTATAATTTTAACAATACCCAATTGCTGTTGCAAACCATAATATTAAAATTGTAGAGGCAAAAACAAAAATTTGTAATGGCCAAGTCCAACGCACCCATTTACCGTATGAAACGCCGGCTATTGATAATCCTATAAGCAATACGGGATTTGTGGGCAATATTACGTCCGTGAATCCGTCAGCTATACAATAAGTAAATATAACAAGAGCGGGTGAAATGCCCAATGTTTGACAAATAGGCAATACTATAGGCATAATAAGCATAATTTTTGCTGACGCAGATCCAATGAATACCTGCAAGAAAAGTATTAAAAGATAAATTAGAAGTATACAAACAAACGGGCTTTTATCTTTTAAACTTTCAATAACGAAATTCATTATTGTATCTATAATATTACTTTCCGTCATTACAAGCTTAACCGATGACGCAAATGCGATCATAACTATAGCAGGTAACATTGCTACTGCCCCGGATATAATATGTTTAAAGACATCTTTTTTGCATTCACAGACACACAATCCTGAAATTATACCAGCAATTAAGAATGATGCGGCTAAAATAGGTATTGCATAGTCGGAAATTGCGGAAATGCTTGCAACTAAAATTAACACTACTAATTGAATTAAAAAGAAAGCTGCAAAAACTTTAAAAACATGCTTATCATGTTGGCTTTCAGCTAAAGAATTTTCAAAATTAAGACTAGCAAGTTTTTCTTTATCTAAGGCATAGGTCAATGATTTTTGAGGATTACTTGCTATCCTTTTTGTGTGAATTAATAAGAAAGCGCATACGGCAATATAGATAAATACAAAAAATGCAGCTCTTAACCAAAGACCATCGAAAATTGCAACGCCTGCAATTTTGGAGGCTAAACCAACTGAAAAAGGATTTGTAATCGCTGAAGAAAAGCCAAAGCATGCAGCCAACAAACAAACACCAAGCCCCGTTAAGGTATCAAACCCCATTGAAAGCATAAACACGACAACAATTGGTATTAGTGTTGCAAGTTCTTCAAACATACCAAAGAAACTACCAAAAAGCATGAACACGAATACTGCAATACAAACAACAAGCTTTTTGCTATTTACAAAACGGCTAACGATTTTACCAATAAAAATCTTTACTCCACCCGTTTTTTCCATAAGGTTAAAGACCCCACTCATAATAAGTAAAAATAGACTAATCATTATTATAGTTAAGGCGTCTTCAGATGCAAATACTCTAAAAGGTGCTGTAATTACTCGCCAAAAGGCAATACCTTTTACTTGCCCTACAACATACGTCCCAGGTATAATTACTCCTTTATGGTCGCGTGTGAATGAACCTTGAGGAATAAAATAAGACAAGCAACCGCTA
>JAFQBR010000093.1 GCA_017399665.1 Clostridia bacterium
TATGGCTTTAGTAGGGTAATCTTAGCAAGAGAAACTGCTTTGGAGGAAATTAAAAAGATTACTCAAATTATCGAAACAGAAGTCTTTGTTCAAGGAGCGTTGTGCACCTGTTTTTCAGGTCATTGCTATTTTAGCTCCTTTATTGGAGGATTAAGCGGTAATAGGGGGGCTTGCCGTCAGCCGTGTAGAAAACTCTACAAATATGAAGGTAACTCAATTCATGACGAAATGCGTTACGCTCTTTCGCTTGCTGATTTATCTGTGCCAAACAGACTAAACGAACTTATTACAGCAGGCGTAAAAAGTTTTAAAATCGAAGGTAGAATGCGCAGTTTTGAGTATGTTTGTGCCTCATGCGATTTTTACAACTCATTGCTTTACGGTGATGAAATTTCTCGCCTAAAAAGCGAAAACTTAAAGCGCACTTATAATAGGGGCGGTTATACCGAGGGGCTAGCTTTTGGGCAAAAAAAGAATTTTATTTCAGATAAAATTCAAAACCATGCAGGCAGTGTTATAGCCACTGTTTCTGCAATTAAAGGTAACGAGCTAATCTTATCTGGATTAAAGCATAAAATCGCCGTGGGTGACTGCTTTAAAATTTTAACAAGCGGTTACGAAACAGGACACGCTATGGCTGTTGAAAAAAATGGCAAAGTGTGCGTTTTATTTAGAGAAAAGGCTTTTGTTGGAAGTGAACTATCTATAACTAAAGACATTTCGCTTACTGAAAAATATAAAAACAAACAAAAATTACATCCTGTTACTGTCAATGTAACAGCTAACGTTGGCGAACCGCTTAAGCTTACCTTAAACGGGAGAGATTATCTTTCTGATTTTATCGTTGCTGAGGCTTTAACAAGTAGCGTTACAAAATCTGAAATAAAAGAAAACTTAAGAAAGGTTGATAAATATCCATTTGAAGTTACACCTTCATGCATCCTTGATGGAAAAGTATTTATTCCTAAAAAGGTAATGAACGAACTTAGAGCAAGGGCCTATCTCGATTACTTTACTTCTTTTGCAAACAAAAATGTAAAAAATGATAAAATCGCTTGTTTTAACTTTGATTTTGATAATTTTTATAGTGCAAATAATGCACCTTTAAACGAAGTTACAATTATTTCAACAGATTTTAATTTTCAAAATTTTAGCGGTCTTAAAAACTTGGTTTTTTGTCCATATGATTACAACGATAACAAACAGTTTGAAAAATTCTTTACTCAAGCGCAAAAGTTTAATTGTGAAAAATTTTTATATCTTCCACCTTTTCTAAATCAAAAGGATGAAAGTATTTTTGCATCAAGGCTTGAAGGGTTTGACGGCATATATTCTGAATGCGCAAGCGGTTTATTTTTAGCTAAACGTTATAAAAAGAAATTTTTTGGCGGTGTAGAGCTAAACGTTACAAATAATTTGACTTATAACGCATTAAAATCTGACGGTGCTTACGAAATTGCGCTTTCAAAAGAACTTTCTAGGCAGGAAATTGCAAATATGCATAGTGGTTACGTTTTAACCTTTGGAAATATTAAAATTATGTCTTTAATATACTGTCCACTCAAAAAAAATTGCACTTCTTGCAAACAAAATAACATTTTAACTTTAAAAGATAGCGCATTACGTGAATTTAAGGTAAGAAGATACAAACTTTCTGAATGTAGATTTGAGGTTTACAACGAAAAAATGTTACGAAGTAAGTTTGAATTTTCTAAGCAAATTTTTGATTTTACTACCTTAAATGATAAAGAAATCAACGAACTTTTAAATCTTTATTTAAATAATGGCAAAAATGAAAAACGTGCTTTCACGTCAGGAAATCTTGTTAAAGGGGTAGAGTGATGATAGCAAACAGAGTCTTAACAACCCTAGAGTACGACAAAATACTAGCAAAATGCGCAACTTTTGCAGTGCTAGATTTTTCGAAAGAAAGAATTATTAATTTGACCCCCTTTGATGAAATTGAAGAGGTTAAATTTTCACTTAAAAAAACCAGTGAGGCACACAAATTACTTTATACGCACGGTGTAAGCGGTATTGAGTTTTTTGATCCGATATCTGACGAATTGGATAGAGCAACTAGAGGCTCGGTTCTTTCAATGGGCGAGCTCTTAAGAATTGCTCGCATTTTAAGATCATCAAGAGTGGTTTATAATAGTGTAACCTCTATTTCTGATGAAGAAATTACAGCATTGCGCTCAATAGCAGAAAGCATTTATTCCGACAGGTATTTTGAAGAAGAAATTACAGAAAAAATACTTTCAGATGATAAAATGAGTGATAATGCCAGCGAAAAACTTTATCAAATTAGAAGAAAAATTCGCAGGTTAAACGAGCAAGTTAAAGAAAAGTTAAATTATTACGTTCGTTCACAAAGTAAATATTTGCAAGATTCGCTTGTAACCATGCGTGGCGATAGATACGTTGTTCCTGTAAAAAGTGAGTTTAGAGGGCAAATTAAAGGCTTAATTCACGACCAATCCTCAACCGGCTCAACCTTATTTGTTGAACCCGTTGAAGTTCTTGAATTAAATAACGACCTTAAAACAGCAGCGATTGAAGAGAAGCTTGAAATTGAAAAAATACTAAGCGAGCTTAGCCAAAAGGTGGGGCTTATAGCAAAGCGTTTAGAAAACAATATTGAATGTCTTTGCGAGTTGGATATCAATTACGCAAAAGCAATTTATGCTTATTCATTACGTGCAACATGTCCAAGTGTTAACACAAATGGATATATTAATATAATTAAAGGCAGACACCCCTTAATTGATGCAAAAAAGGTCATTCCTGTAACTGTTTCGCTTGGTTCTAACTATAACTATTTGTTAATTACAGGACCGAATACGGGCGGTAAAACCGTTACTATGAAGTTAGTTGGGTTGTTTACCTTACTCGCTTTAACCGGTTTTTTCTTGCCAGCAGGGGAAGGAAGTGCTGTATCGGTATTTTCCAAAATTTTCTGCGATATCGGTGATGAGCAAAGCATTGAGCAAAGCTTGTCAACCTTTTCTTCGCACATGATGAACGTAATAAACGTTACGGAAGGTGTAGATGAAAAAAGCTTAGTTTTACTTGACGAAATTGGTGCAGGTACAGATCCAGAAGAGGGTAGCGCCATCGCACATGCTGTTTTAGAGCATCTTATCAACTGTGGAAGTTATGGAATCGTAACAACTCACTATACCGCACTAAAAGAATATGCGTTTACCGAGCCAAAAATCATGAACGCATCAATGGATTTTGATGAGAATACTTTTGCGCCATTATATAGATTAAATATTGGGCTTGCAGGAAGTTCAAACGCGATAAAAATTGCAACGAGATTGGGTTTAGCACCAGCGCTTACTAAACGCGCAAAATCATTCCTAAAAGAGGATAAAATTTCCTTTGAAAAAGTAATTGAAGAAGCTGAAAAAACAAGACGAAATGCCGAACTTCAACTTCTTGAATACGAAAATCTTACCAAAGAAAAACAAACGGAAATAGATACTCTAAAGGCAGAACGTGCAAAATTCGATAAAGAACGTGAAAGATTTTACGCAAATGCAAAGATTGAGAGCCGTAGAATTATAAACGATAGTCTAGAAGATGCTGAAGAGATTATTGAAGAACTAAAATCCATTTTAGATAAAGATGAAATTGACGGCGGAGATCTAATTCGTGCAAGAACTTTAAGAAATAAACTTGAAGAACAAAAATACAAATTAGAGGCAGAAGCACCGGTTATTTTTTCTGAAAAGCCGGTTGATCCTGCAAAAATTAAGGTTAACGATAGAGTTTACCTTTCTACAATGTCAGCAGATGGTATTATTGTTACAATTAATAAAAAACGCGGTGTCTGTGATGTTCAGATTGGCAACGCAAGAGTAACGGCTAAAATTAGTGATTTATATATTCCTGCGCCAAAGAAAAAAGAAAAAAATATCCCGACCGTTCATATTGACAGGGCAAACTTTACCGCTGCAACTATGGAAATCAACGTTATTGGTAAAAACTTATCGGAGGCTATACCTGAGGTTGCTTCATTTTTAGATAAAGCTTTAATATCAGGTCTTCGTGAAGTAAAAATTATTCATGGCGTTGGGCTTAGAGTTTTAAGCAAAGGTATTCACGATTATTTAAGAAAACATCCGCGCGTTGATGAGTATAGATTTGGTAAGTATGGCGAAGGTGAACACGGCGTTACCTTTGTTTTGTTGAAATAATTTTTTAAATATATTAGGTGAAAAATGAGAGAAGATTTTTACGAATGTTCGGTTGCGCCTGAAAAAGAGCGCTTTCAAAGAATTTTATTAAATGTTTATAGGGCGCTTTTTGTCATAATAGTAATATTTTTTGTGGCAACATTCTACCTTTGGCTTTTAACCTTTGATTCAGGCTTTATATTTTTGTATGGCTTCGCTTTAGTCTGCGGAACGGGTATGTTTTTCTTAAAAAGAAAGCTGTGTTTATATTTCGACTATACCTACATTTCGGGCGAGTTGCGTTTAATTAAGGTTATTAACGGCAAAACCCGTAGAAAATACCTAATTATAGACTGTAAAACAATTACACAGATTGGCAAGGTCGGAAGTGAATCGTTTGAAAAATTACACACTTCAAAACAGTATAAATTAAAGATTGCAACCCCAAACGGCATAAATTATGATAAACAATTATTTTATATTGCTTGCACAGTTAATAACGAAGCACTTTTAGTTGTGCTTGAATGCGAAGAAAAGCTATTAAGCTTTATAGTCGCAAATCGCGGTAAGTCTATTATTGAAAAGGATTACGCATAATTATGAATTACATTTACTTAGACAACGCTGCAACCACAAAAGTAAACGCTCAGGCGTTTTCTAATGCTGTTGAATATTTTAATCAAAGTGGATTTTATAATCCCTCAGCATTGTATGAACCAGCAAGGCTAGTTAAAAAGTCTGTTGACGAAGTGAGATGTAACATTTTATCTAATTTTTCGTCAAATTACGACGTAGTTTTTACCTCAGGTGGAACAGAATCTGATAACTTAGCTTGTTTTTCATTTGCAAAACGTGGTAATATTATTACTACAGCTGGTGAGCATTCTGCTATTTATAATACGTTTAATCAATTAAAGCAACTTGGAGCTGAACCAAGATTTGCAAAGTTAAATTCAGATGGTAGCGTTAACGAAGACAGTTTACTTTCTCTTGTTGATGAAAAAACAACATTTGTTTCTGTTGTTCACGTAAATAACGAAACCGGTGCTATTAATGATATAAATAAGCTTGCAAAACTTGTTAAGGCTAAAAATAAAAACGTTATTTTTCATAGTGACGGTGTACAAGCATTTTTAAAAATACCATATAGACTTTCTTCCGATATTGATTTATATTCAATTAGCGCTCACAAAATAGAAGCTCTTAAAGGAGTAGGCGCGTTAATTTATAAAAAATCTCTTCACTTAAAATCAATGCTTTTTGGTGGTGGGCAGGAAAAGAATATTCGTAGTGGGACTGAAAATACGCTTGGCATATTTGTTTTTGGTAATGCAGTAAATATAAATTCGCCCGCGTTAAAAGCTAATTACGAGCGGATTAAAGAATTAAAAGCTTTAATGATTGAAAACCTTAAAGATGTTGCTCAAATTGTTTCTTCAGAAAATTCATCTCCGTACATTCTTTCTCTATCTTTTCCCGGTATTAAAGCGGAAATCTTGCAAAGAGTGCTAGAAAATTCAGGAGTTATAGTAGGCACTGGGTCTGCTTGTTCTGCAAAATTAGGTACTTCTAGAATTATTAATAACTGTGGGCTTGATAAAAAAGTGGGCGAGGGCGTTATTCGTTTAAGCTTTATTTATTCAACAACAAAGGACGAAATTTTAACTGCATCAAAAATTATTAAAACTAACGTGCAAAAATTAAGGATGGCTTTAAAATAATGAAAAACGTTGTAATTATAAGATATTGCGAAATTCATTTAAAAGGTAAAAATAGGGGTTACTTTGAAAGAATGCTTGGCGAAAATATCCGCCATGCCTTAAAAGGAATTGACTATAAATACGTCAAAATCCCCGCAAGATATCTTATTGAAGATTTTGCTGATTACGATTTAGAAGAAATTTTAACAAGATTACAAAAGGTTAGCGGTATACATAGTATTAGTTCGGCAATAATTGTACCAAGTAACAAGGAAGAGATTTTTAAAACAGCTCTTTCTCTATGCGATGGCAAGATTGGAACTTTTAAAGTAGAAACTAACAGAGCCGATAAAACCTTTCCAATTAACTCTATCGACCTTTCACGCGAGCTTGGCGGCGTCATTTTAGATAAATACGCTAAGTTTCTTTCTGTAAACATTAAAAAGCCTGATTTTACGGTTAACATAGACATAAGAGAAAGTGGAGATACGTTAATTTATACTGACGTCATCAAATGTATGGGCGGCATGCCTGTTGGTTCAGCCGGAAAGGGCTTATTACTACTTTCAGGCGGAATTGATAGCCCTGTTGCCGGCTACATGATGGCTAAGCGCGGAATGCGATTAAAAGCTCTACATTTCCACAGCTATCCTTATACCGGTGAAGCTGCAAAGCAAAAGGTTTTAGACCTTGCGAAAATCCTTTCTCAATATTCAGGCAGTATTGATCTTTACGTTGTTTCTGTTACAAAAATACAAGAGGAAATACACGAAAAATGCTCAGAAGAGCTAATGATTACCATGCTACGCCGTTTTATGATGAGAATTGCAGAACGCCTTGCAAAATCAATTGAGGCACAAACAATCATAACAGGTGAGAGCCTTGGTCAAGTTGCAAGTCAAACGATAGAGAGCTTAACAACGTCAAATTCTGTTATCGAAGATATTCCTGTTCTTAGACCGTTGATTGCTTTTGATAAGTTGGACATTATTGCAATAGCCGAAAAAATAGGAACGTTTGAAACTTCAATTTTACCTTACGAAGATTGTTGTACTGTTTTTCTTCCAAAATTCCCAGCTATTAAACCTAGACTTGATAAAGTTGAGAAAGAGGAGAGCAAACTTGAGGTAGAAAAACTTATTGAAGAAGCTATGAGTTCAATAGAAAAAATCGAAATATAATATTTTTTAAAATTACCGATAAAATATAGTAAAATAGGTGTTATTATGTCAGACAAAAGAATGTTAACTATTCAAGATATATCTTGTGTTGGTCAGTGCTCGCTAACAGTTGCGCTACCAATAATTTCGGCGTTCGGTACAGAATGTGCAGTTTTACCGACAGCCATACTTTCAACACATACGGCAGGATTTAAAGGCTATACGTGCAGGGACCTTACTGATGATATGCCTGCAATCTTAAACCATTGGCAAAAAGAAAAGTTGGATTTTTCCATTATTTATACAGGATATCTTTGTGGTGCAAAACAAATTAATCTTGTAAGTGAAATTGTTAATAAGGTTAAACAACCCAAAGGACTTTTTGTAGTTGACCCCGTTATGGCAGATAACGGCAAGTTTTATCCTGGATTTGATGTGGAATTTGCAAAAAGAATGGCACAGCTTTGCTCTTTTGCTGACGTAATTATACCTAATATTACTGAAGCAACCTTTTTAACTGATATGCCGTACATTGAATCAGGGTATACAAAAGAATACATTGAGGAACTATTAGATAAGCTTTCTGAACTTGGTGCAAAAAAAATAGTTTTAACAGGCGTTTCTTTTGAATCAAATAAGCTAGGGATTGCCGTGCGTGACAGCGAAAACGGCGATACTTTTTATTATTTCAACGAAAAAATACCTCACAGCTTTCATGGTACAGGGGATGTTTATTCATCTTCACTTGCCGGGGCTTTATCTATTGGAAAAGATATTTACGAAAGTGCATCAATTGCCGTTGACTTTACAGTAGAGGCAATGAAACTTTCTTTTGAAGAAAGAAATTCACATTGGTACGGTGTTCGTTTTGAAAAAGCA
>JAFQBR010000094.1 GCA_017399665.1 Clostridia bacterium
TCAAATAGATGCAAATATGCAAAGGTACATGAGGCTTATGGAATATCCCGCAACGTCCTCAATCTC
Source organism: Clostridia bacterium (assembly GCA_017399665.1). The sequence continues at coordinate 67 of JAFQBR010000094.1, forward strand.
TTATTTAGTGACGCCAAAATCAACCTCAACGTGCACAATTAAAGCTTTTGTTGATAACGACACCATGCAAAATGAATGCACAATAAGCACTAACCGCACCGAGGTTACGCCTTACACCTATCTTGATTATAATTATACGGGCAGAGGCGATTACAACTCTTTTTACATTGACGGCATTACTAAAACCGTTGAAGGTGTAAAAACATCTAATCAACTAATTTACGTTGTAGAGCATGGATACAAGCCCGTTTGCGAAAGCGGTTCTGCGGCGGAAAGTATGTATAACAAGGCAAAGAATGTTTTAAATAGTATAATTGGCAAAGACTTTACCGATTATCAAAAGGCAGCTGCAATTTTTGATTATCTGTGCATGGAAGTTCAGTACGATACTAACGCGTTTAACATTGTTGAAGCAGAAAAAAGAGCAAACCAAAATGAAAGCAGTTGGCCGTTATACGATGCCTTTTATCTTGAAGGTGTGTTTAACAATAAAAAGGCTGTGTGCGACGGTATATCAAAGGCATATTCGCTAATGTGCAATATCGAAGGCATACCTTGCGTTCAAGTTGCAGGCAATAGCCACGCTTGGTGTAAAGTTAAAATCAATAACCGCTGGACAATAGTTGACCCAACTCACGGCAACACTCAAATTAGAATTAGAGAGGAAGATAAAAGCTTGCTTTCACACGAGCACTTTATGATGACAGAGCAAGAAAAAGAAAGCTTAGGCTATTCATCCGTGCTTTATGCAAACATAAAAGCAGATTACTCTATTAACTATTTTGAAGTTAAAAAATTTAAACTAGGCAATCAAGAATATAATTGCGTTGCTAAAAATGCATCTGAAATAAAAAATATTTTAGACTATTACAAGGTTATTCCTGCAAGCGGTTGGGTTCTGATTGATTTTTATTACACGGGAACGAATTTTGAAAACGAAGTAAGAACTGCTCTTCACAGTGCCGGTTACGATGGTGATTGTATGACTCGTTACGACGCAAGTAACAAGATTGCAAAACTGTTGCTTGAATATTAAAAAATAGGCTATAGGTCGATTAGCGGCATAAAAAGACATAAAAATAACAAGGTGAATAATGGATAAACTTGAAAATAATTTAAATATACTTCGCGAAACTCTGCAAGAGAAGTTTAATCGCGATAAAACAGGGCATAGCGCCGACCACTTAGAAAGAACTTTGGCATACGCTTTAAAGCTTTGGGAAAAGGAGGGCGGTAATAAAAACGTCATTGCAATTTCTGCTTACGTTCACGACGTGCATAGGCTTATGGGGGCAGAGCTTGGCAGATTTTGTTCGCCAGAAGAAAGTTTACCAACAGTTTCTGCCTTACTTGATAAGCTTGATATTACCGAGCAAGAAAAAGAACATATTTTATACGCCGTTTTGCACCATGAAGAGTATTCTTTTGGTAAAGAAAAAGTTCAGGTTAGCGATATAGAAAGTAAAATTTTGCAAGATGCCGACAACTTAGACGCAACCGGCGCAATAGCAATTATTCGTTCTTTCCGTTACGGCAGTGCAAACAATATGCCTGACTATGACCCAACCATTGATTTTTATCAAAATGAATACAGTGAAAGCGTAAACGATAAATCTACAATTCATCATCTATACAATAAGTCTTTGCGCATTGGTAACTATATGCACACCGACACCGCAAAACAAATTGCTAAAGAAAAGATGAAACTAATAAAGGAGTTTATTGATTTATACGTTAAGGAATTTAATTGCGATTTTTAACGCTTATATGCTGCGTAATCGTCATAAAAATTTACGTTTTGGCTTAGTTACGTACACTGAAGTACGCGCCTTTCGCCAAATACGCATTTTTAAGCCACTTACTTGCATCTAAACGTTAAAATGCTTATATGCTGCGTAATCGTCATAAAAATTTACGCTTTGGCTCAGTTACGTATACTAGGTTACGAGCCTTTTATTAAATAAGCATTATTTCACAAAAACACTTTACAAATACACAAGAGGGTAACCACTAATGCAACAGGAAACCGCTAAAAAATCATTCACACAAAATAGCCCCTTTATACTTATATTGCTTTGTTTTGCAGTATATTTTATAGCTTACTTGGGCAGGTATTCTTATAGCTCGAATATAAACCGCGTTATAGATTACTTTAATTTAAACAGGGCGGAAGCTGGAAGTGTTGGCACGTATTTCTTTGTGTCTTACGGAATAGGTCAAGTCTTTCACGGGCTAATGTGCAAAAAATATAACCCACGTTATGCTATTTTCTTGGCATTGTTCATATCTGCGGGTAGTAATTTAGCCGTTGTGTTTACCAATGAAAACGCTTTTAATTTACTAAAAATATATTGGCTTGTAAACGGGTTTGCTCAAGCAACACTGTGGTCTTCGCTAATTCGCCTTTTAAACACTTCACTTCCAAAGAAAAAATTAAGTACGGCAGTATTTATAATGGGCTTGCCTGTGTCTGCAGGTACGTTTGCAATATATGGCTTAAGCTCCTTAATGTCTGCAATAGAGTTATCTTTTAAAAGCGTATTTGTAATATCAGCAGTTTTACTTTTAGTAATATCAATTATTTGGTTTTTGTTTGTAGATAAATTAAAAGATGCAAGCAATAGCCAAAAAGAAGAAGGGGAAATTCAAGTAGCGCAAAGCAATGCAAGCTCAAAAGTTAAAGAAAAATTGCCAACGGCATTTTTAGTAACCTTTTCACTACTTGCATTATTTGCCGTAGCAAACAACTTTGTTAAAGACGGACTTACTACCTGGATGCCCACAATACTTAAGGAAGAATATTCCTTAACAAATTCAATTTCAACCTTTTTAACCTTATTCTTGCCCTTCTTTGCAGTATTCGGTAGCACGTTTGCAATCTTTTTAAACAAAAAACTTAAAAATTACATACTTGTTTGCGGTGTGCTATATTTACTGTCTTTTGTTTTGTTTATTGCCGTAATTTTACTTTTAAAGCAAGATTTTTGGCTTTATCCCTTAGTTTGTTTTATAATTATTGCCTGTGCAATGTCTGGTGTAAATAACGTTATAACAAATATCTTCCCAATGCTATACTCAAGCAAAATCAACTCTGGCGCAATAGCCGGTGTGTTAGATGGCTTTTGTTACATAGGTAGTGCAATTACCGCTTACGGCATGGGCAAGGTTGCCGACAATTACGGTTGGAACAAGGTGTTCTATTTCTTTATTGCTGTTTGCTGTGTAATGATGCTTTTAAGCATAGCATATTTTGTAATTTCAAAGTTTATAGAAAAAACAAAAAATAAACAACAAAATTAAAAAAGGCGCGAAAAATATTCGCGCTTTTATTATGCGTTAATCGCGTTATAGACGCACTTTTTTTGTTTTTTGGGCGGAAATTTGCGTTTGTTTTTTATTGTAAAATAACAGAGCTTGTTTCATTTCATCATTAAATATTACCTGAATACTTGACAGCGTTTAAAATCATGTGGTAAAATACAACTACAACGCGTGGGGTAATTGTACCGTTTGTAATTCAGACGGAACGCCAAACACAAGCACAGACTTTATTGGTAATATAAACCCATTCCGTTACCGCGGATATTATTGGGATATTAGAAGAGGAGTTAAAAATGAAAAGATCATTAGCAATATTTGTGTTGGTTTTAAGTATGTTTTTATGTGGCTGTAGTCGAACATATAATTGGA
>JAFQBR010000095.1 GCA_017399665.1 Clostridia bacterium
ATCTGCACGAAAAAACACAATATCCTTTGCACCTTGGCGTAACTGAAGCAGGTACTTTAAAAACGGGGCTTATTAAAGGAAGTGCTGGAATTGGAGCGTTGCTTTTAGACGGCATAGGTGATACTATTAGATATTCTCTTGCAGATAAGCCAGAAGAAGAGGTTGTTGCAGGTATAAAGCTTTTGCGTGCACTAGATCTTAGAAAGGGCGTAGAGGTTATAGCTTGCCCCACTTGCGGAAGAACGGAATATGACTGTATTTCGTTAGCAAACAAGGTTGAAGAGCTGACACTTAATATTTCTAAGCCTTTGAAAATTGCAGTTATGGGGTGTGTTGTTAACGGTCCAGGCGAAGCACGTGATTGCGATATAGGTATTGCAGGTAATGGCAAAAATTGCGTTATTTTTAAAAAGGGGGAAGTGTATTTAAATATCCCCATATTAGATGCAGAACGCATATTTATTGAAGAAATCAACAAGTTGAGTAAATAGAAAATGAGTAAAATTATAGAAGGAATCAAAGCGCTTGATGAACGATACAAGGGTATTCGTCTAGAAAATGCAGTTTATAGCAAAAAAAGCAAAAAACTTGAAGTGACTTTTATTTTGGGCGTGCATTTTGATAAAAATGATAATCAAATAATTCACGAGTTTATTTGTAAAAATTTACCTTTTGCAACCGTTACTACAGATATAAAAAAGGTTGTTTGCTCTTGCGATTTACTATCAAGAAAAATTGTGGAATTTATAGAAGAAAAATACAGAGTTTTAAAAGATAGAGTGCATTGTGAGGATATTTGTTCTGAAGAAATTGGAGAAGGACAGATAAAAATTACCTTTAGTTTTGAAAAAGAAGTATGTTCACATCTTGAAAATTCTAACTTTTTTGACAAGCTAGAAGTGTTTTTAAGTGGCGCTTTTTGTGAAAGTTTTACATATCAGTTTGATCCTAAAAAAGACGTGGATTCATCTGACCTTCTAAAGGAAGAAAAGGTGGATTATTCAAGAATTGAGCAAATTCCTGCACGTTATTTTAAAGTTAACTGTGTAACGCGTTTGTTTGATAATAACGAAACTGACGAGGTAATGTATATTGCAGATGCACTAGAAAGAACGGGCGAAATAGCTATTGCCGGCAAAATTATTGGGATAAAGCAAAAGGAAACAAAAAACGGTAAACCATTCTTTATTATTGATTTTAACGATGGAACCGGTAGGATGTCAGGTACGGTCTTTTCTACCAAAGATATTCTTAAAAAGATGGAAAAAATTCAGGAAGGTAGCGAGGTCGTTGTAGTTGGTAAAGCCGAAGTTACACCTGAATGCTATCGCAGATATACAATTTCTAGCCTTAATTATTGTGAACTTCCAAAAGATTTTGTTTATAAGGAAAGGGAATCAAGAAAACCGCCTGAAACATATCTCATTGTTAAACCAGAACCAATAGAACAGTCTTTTCAAACGGATATGTTCTCACTGGTTGACGTTACGCCCGAATGCTTGAAGGGTAAATCATTTGTCGTTTTGGATTTTGAAACAACAGGAACGTTACCTCAGGAAGATAAAATTACTGAAATTGGCGCAGTAAAAATTGTTGACGGAAAGATAACTGAAAAATTTGCATCAATGATAAACCCGGAAAGAAAAATTCCAGAACTTATCGTTGAATTAACCGGAATAACTGACGAGATGGTTGCAGACGCTCCTAAATTCGAAGAAATTGCAGGCGATTTATATAAATTTTGCCACGGCAGTATAATTGTTGCGCATAATTTGCCTTTTGACTATGCATTTTTAAAAAATCTATCTAAACCGCTTAATTACCTATATTTTAACCGCGGAATAGATACGGTTGCATTTGCACGAAAAGTTTTACCACAACTTGGGCATCATAAGCTTAACAATATTTGTGAATATTTTGGCATCGAGCTTGTTCATCACCGCGCTTATAACGATGCGTATGCAACAGCTCAAGCTTTTATTGAAATGATAAAACTTAACGGTCAACTACCTGAATTCGACGCGTAAAATACTTTTTTTGGTTAAAAAATTAAAAAAAAGTTTTTTTCGTAAAAAATGCTTGCAAAAGTTTATATAATATGTTATTATATAAATGCTCAATATGTAAGTTGTGATTTGAGAGTGGTTGTCCGCTCTCAAATTTTTATTCTAAGGGGATATTGTTCTATGAAAACAAAAAACGTGGAAGAATTAAAAAACTTACTCAACGGCATTGCTTTAGAAATGGGCATCGAGCTTGTTGACGTAGAGTTTAAAATGGCAAAAACTCCATCTCTTACGGTGTATATTGATACCGAGGACGGGGTGGATTTAGATACCTGTGAAAAATATCACAGAGCCATTGACGGGCCTTTAGATGAATTTGATTTTACACTAGGTGCTGCTTACGTATTAAACGTATCAAGTCCTGGGCTAGACCGTCCGCTAAAAACCTCGCGTGATTTTGAAAGGGCTATGGGACAAGACGTAGAGGTTAAGCTTTACGCCCCGGAAAAGGGTAAAAAACTTTTTGAAGGTACACTTGTTGATTACGATGGTAACAATATTACTGTTTTAATTGATGGTCAAGAAAAAAAGTTTTCTCTTACAACTGTTGCAAAGGTTAGTTTTGCAATAAAATTTGATTAACATGCTAATATTGCAGTGAAATACTGCCGGAGGATATAATATGAATAAGGAATTTTTTCTTGCGTTAGATGCGCTTGTTGACGAAAAGGGAATGGATAGAGAAATGCTTATTTCAACGCTTGAAAACGCGTTGGCTTTAGCATATAAACGTCAATTCAACGTTCAGGGTACTGTAAGATTAAAAATGAATCCCGATAAGTTCGCGGTTAAGTTTTTAATGATAAAGACTATTGTTCCCGAAGTAACAGATCCAGACAACGAAATTAGTTTAGAAGAAGCTAGAACGCATAAAAAATCATACAAGATGGGCGATACTTTCGAAAAGGAATTCGTTCCCAAGCAGTTTGGTCGAATTGCTGCTCAAACGGCAAGACAGGTTGTTATGCAAAAGCTTCGCGAAGCAGAACGCGATAATACTATTGCCGAATTTGAAGACAAAGAAAACGAAATTCAAAACTGCATAGTAAGAAGCGTTGAAAACAAAACTGTTTTTGTTGAAATTGGGGGAGCTCAGGTAGAAGGATTACTTCTTCCACAAGATCAAGTTCCAGGTGAAATTTATAGAGTAAACGACGTTATTAAGGTTTACGTAAAAAGAGTTCGTAATGACGGTAGAAATGCTCAAATTCTAGTTTCACGTACCGCTCCTGGCCTTGTTAAAAAGCTATTTGAAAACGAAGTTCCTGAAATTAAACAAGGACTTATTGAAATTAAGGCTATTGCAAGGGAAGCTGGCGCAAGAACTAAAATTGCTATTTACAGCCATGATCCTAACCTTGATGCCGTTGGTGCATGTGTTGGTCAAAAGGGTTGCAGAGTAAACGCTATTGTTAGCGAACTTGGTGGCGAAAAGATAGATATTATTTTATGGAGCGAAGATCCATTAGAATTTATCGCAAAAGCTCTTTCTCCTGCAAAAGTATTGATGGTTACCGCTGTTGAAGGCGAAAAGGTTGCAAGAGTAGTTGTACCCGACGATAAACTTTCACTTGCTATAGGTAAAGACGGTCAGAATGCAAGACTTGCTGCAAGACTTACAGGCTGGAAGGTTGACGTTAAAAGTGAAAGTAAAGCTCGCGTAGAGCTTGGCTACGTTCCTGCAGAAGAATCGGAAGATGAAGATGAATAAAAGTAAACCCATTCGCACCTGTATTGCTTGCCGACAAGAATTTGAAAAAAATCAACTGTTAAGAATAGTAAGAACCCCAGAAGGTAATTATATAGTTGATAAAACAGGCAAGGCGAACGGGCGTGGCGCATATATATGCAACAGCGTGGAATGCGCAAAAAAACTTAAAAAAAATAGACTACTAAACAGAGCATTCGGAACTGCGATTTCCGAAGAAACTTATCAAGCTGTTGAGGAGGCTTTGGTTGGTAAGCAGGAGTAAAGTAGAAACCTTTTTAGGTTTTGCTATAAAATCAAGAGCCCTTAGTATGGGGACTAACACTATAGCAACTGTTAAAAAAGCATTTTTAATAATTGTATGCGATAGCGCCTCAGAAGGGACAAAAAAAATTGCATTATCTTATGCAAAGAAATTTTCTTGTCCGCTTATGGTAAGCAAAAAACTGCTTGAAGACATAACGCTTAAAGAAAATTGTAAGGTTGTTGCCGTGACCGATAAAAATTTAGCAAAGGCAATAATCGAAAATCAAGACGAAAATTTTTCTATCAGTTCGGGAGGAAACGGGCTTTAATATGGAAGAAAGACAAGATAACACAAAAAACATTAAATTAATACGCCAGCGAATTAAAGAGGACAAAATTAAAGATTTAATTTCTTTGGTAAAGCAATCACAAACTAAGGTTAATTCTATTTCTAAATTGCTTACCGATAAAGAAAACGAAATTCGCCGTAAAGCATCAGAAGAAATTTTAGCTCAGCAAGGTGAGCAGCCGGTTGAGGTAAAAACAGATGATGCTTCTAAAAAGGCTGAAAAAGCGCCTAAAAAAGCAACAAAAGCTCCAAAGCAAGAGCCCGTTGTTGAACCTGTTGAAGAAAAAACAGTAGAACAGGTAGCGGTGGTTGAAAGTAAGCCTGCAAAGACTGCAAAGGTGGTTGAAGAATCACCCGCTAAGGCTGAAGAGCCTGTAAAGGCGGTTGAGGAAAGCCCTGCTCCTGCGCCTGTTGTTGAAGAAGCATCAGCGCCAGCAGAGCCCCCCAAAAAGTCTATATTAAGCTTTATTGTTAAAAAAGCCGAACCTAAGAGTGAACAAAAGAAAGAAGATCGCAAACCCGCTAAACAGGATAGAGGGGATAAATTTGCACCTGATAAAAACACTCGTCCTCAACGTCCTCAAGGGGATAAATTCGGTGGTCAAAAACCTGCAAATGCAGGCTATAAGGGTGGAGTATCTGCAAGTGCTTCATCATTTAGTGGCCGTGCGCCTATTTCTAAGCATCCTCAGGAAATTGCCTTTGTTCCTCCAAAGGATAATAAGCCTGTAAAGAAAAAAGCAGAAAGAAATTACGAAGAAAAACATGCAGTAAGCAAAAAATCACTAATCAAAGCGCTTACTGTTGAAGACTTCGACGAAAATAAGACGGGGTACAGAAAAGTACGTAAACCCAAACAACAGAAAAAAGAAGAACAAGCTAACTATATTAAAATTGAGAAGGCTGTTATTACTAAAGAACTTACTCCCATTAAAGAACTTTCTGAAAAGTTTGGTATTTCTGCGGTAGAAATCACTAAGCGTTTATTTAAAGAAGGTATTTCTAAAACGATAAACGACTCTATCGACTTTGATACAGCTGCATTTATTGCTGCAGATTTAGGCATTGAAGTTGAACAGAAGATGGAAAAAACTGCAGAAGATTTAATGAATGAAGGTTTTATGGAAAATGATGATGATGCAAAATTAGTTAAGCGTCCTCCCATTGTTACCGTTATGGGCCACGTTGACCACGGTAAAACTTCATTACTTGATAAAATTAGAAGCGCTAACGTTGCAGACGGAGAAGCTGGAGGTATTACACAACACATTGGTGCTTACACGGTAGACCTTCACGGTAACAAAATTACATTTATTGATACCCCTGGTCACGCAGCGTTTACAGCAATGCGTGCTCGTGGTGCGCAAGTTACAGATATTGCTATTATCGTTGTTGCTGCAGATGACGGCATCATGCCTCAAACAATTGAAGCTATTAACC
>JAFQBR010000010.1 GCA_017399665.1 Clostridia bacterium
AGGGTATTAAAACTGCTTTTTGCGCAGGTCTTGTTGGGGATGCCGACGCAAAACTACAAACACTTTCTAAGGTTTCTGAAGAACAAATTCAGCTTATAAAGGATTACGTTGCACAATTTCCACTTGAAATTGTTGTGCCAGACAGATGCGACGTCTTTGATATTACCGTTACCCTGTTTAGTGAAAATCACAATGCAAAGCTTCGCATTATGCGCAGTCATACAAACGTTGTTTTTATGGCAAAGGATAACCAAACTATTTTTGAAAACACACCTGCACTTTCACTAAAATCTAAAGAAAAAACCCTTCTTCGCGTAAAAGATATTACAGATTTTGCAAATCAAGTTAATATTGAAGACGTAAAAGAGGTTTTAGATAAGCAAATTGAATATAATATGGCTATTGCCGAAGAAGGACTTAAAGGTGACTACGGCGCATCAATCGGTAAGGTTATTTTGCGCTCTTATCAACCCGATATCAAAACTACTGCAAAAGCTTACGCAGCCGCAGGTAGCGATGCAAGAATGAACGGTTGCGACTTGCCCGTTATTATAAATTCGGGTAGCGGAAACCAAGGCATGGCAACCTCTATTCCCGTTATCGTATACGCAAAAGGGCTTAATTTAACAGGCGAAAAGCTTTACCGCGCGCTATGCGTTTCTAACCTTATTACCCTACACTTAAAATCAGGAATAGGAACACTTTCTGCTTACTGCGGAGCTGTTTCTGCAGGGGCTGGCGCAGGCTGTGGCGTTTGCTATTTGCTTGGTGGAAATTATGAAGATATTTCCCACACTCTTGTTAATGCGCTAGCTATTGACTCCGGTATTATTTGTGACGGAGCAAAGGCAAGCTGTGCTGCAAAAGTTGCAACCGCTGTTGAGTCTGGTCTGTTGGGGCTTCAAATGCACTATAACGGCAAACAGTTTTTTGCTGGCGACGGTATTATTAAAAAAGACGTTGAAGATACCATTGAAAGCGTTTCTAAAATAGCAAGTACAGGCATGAGCGAAACGGATAAAGAAATTATAAAAATCATGCTTGAAGATGAAGAAAATTAAATTTTTTATCGCGTTTTAGTGCGATAATCGACTTATAGGGGCATTTTTTATGTTAATTGCAATTTTTGGCGAAAGCTGTAGCGGTAAAACAACGCTAGCAAATAAATTAAAGGAAAGGTTAAACGCAAGGGTGTTTTCCGGCAAGGATTATTTGCGCCTTGCAAAAAACGAAGAAGAGGCAAAAAAACAGTTTAAACAACTGCTTAACCTTTCTTTAACAGGTGAAAACGTAATTTACGTTATAGCGCAAAAAGAACACCTTGAATTTATACCAAAGGGCGCTGTTAGAGTTTTGGTTACTGCTCCGCTTGACGTTATTAAAGAGCGTTTTGCAAAACGCACAGGTGGAATTTTGCCACCGCCGATAAGTAAAATGCTAGAAAACAACCATGGTTGTTTTGATAATGAGCCACATGATTATCATCTTTGCGAAAACGCAAACGCAGAGCAAATTATTGAAGATATAATAGCTAAAAAAGCATAAAATAAAAGACTAGCGAAACACTCGTTAGTCTTTTTTGTCTTATATAAAGTTAAAATCCTTTATCTGTGAATATACATTCTTGTCATGTCTGGCTCGCCGTCGCCTTGAACCATACACAAAAACTCCCAACCATAGCGTTCGTAAAAGCCAACGTGGTCGGTAACAAGATATATAGGCGAAATACCTTTTGACTTCATATCGCGTACGACCATATTCAACAAATTGCCAGCTATACCCTGCTCGCGATAAGACTCTTCAGTAAAAACGGCGCAAACGTTTGGGGTTAAATCCTTTCTATCGTGAAAGTCATTTTCTATAACACCCATTCCACCAATAATTTTGTCTCCGTCTAAGCACAAATACCAGCCGTATTCAGTTTGACCTTGCAAATATGCATCCATACACTCTAAATATGCTTGGGTTGGAACGCCCCATTTGCTGTGAAACCACTCTGCTGCAAGCATTTTTAACTCTTTTTTTTCTCTTAAAGTAACGTATTGATATTGTGACATAATAACCTGCCTTATGTAAAAATTGATGTGCTAAACTTGGTTATGTTATTTAAAAACTTTACTTGCTTTCAACAATAAGCTGAATTTCCTTTTGTTCGGTTAATACGCAAAGATAATATTCTTTATTTAAAATAGCAAGCTCTTTTTCAAAAAAGCAGGCATCAAGCGTGTTCCTACTTTTGGGCGCTAATGTGCTTTCCCCTTTTTGTTTTAACATTGCTTCCTTTTTGCACCAACATTTAAGCAAAAACTGCTCTTTTTTGTTCTCTTCAAGAGCATTAAAAATATCCATTTCCTCTTTGCAAAGAATTTTATCTTCAAGCCCAGCCTTTAACGGCTTGATTGTTTGCAAATCTATTCCTACTGCCTGATTAGAAATAGCAACCGCAACCGCATTTTCGCTGTGCGTAATAGAAAAATAAAAATTATCACTCACCCATTTACCGCTTGACTCTTTTACAAAAGTAAACTCTTTAAAACTTTTTTTAGTAAATTTTTCCACCGCCCTTTTTAGCGTTTGCCATGCGTAATATTTTTGAAGTTTCACATTTGAATTTAAAGAGCTTTCAATTTCCTGTTGACGCTCCTTTGGATACACTTCTTTTATTAGCTCTTGCTTTACAGCTGAAACAATTACCAAAGTATCTGGCGCAGGCGCGCTTGTATTTGTATTTTTTGCGCACATACCTCGCGCCTCCTTTTTTTGTTTACATTATTTTACCATTATTATAAAGATAAATCAAGAAAAATACAAAATAAAAAATATCTTATTTAAGCCTTGATTATTTTATATAAAAATGTTAAAATAGTATATGTAGATAGACCATTAAACAAAAAACCACTAAAATTAATTGGGTAAAATTGCTTAAAAAACGCAAAAAAGTTGCCCTATAGCGCGATTAACGCGCATTTGGAGAAATATGCAAGAAAACAAAAATAACGCAAAATGCCCACATTGCGGAGCAGAACTTTTCGTTGGCTATCCAACGGGAACGGGGCTTTGCACCGCGTGCAGAAAACAATTTGATAACGAAAAAGCCATTAAACTTTACAATTCTTTATATACTCAGTCAGAAAAAGAGGAAGAAAAGAAAAAGGCAGATTTTGGCGAAGAATATTTAGAGGTAGAGCGAATTTTAAACCGCGCCGACTATTATTTTGAGCGCAAAGAGTTTGAAAAAGCCAAAGAAGAGCTTGAAAGCGGATTAAAAATAACTAATACGGATTACCGTATTTATTTTGGCTTTGTTCGCGCAGAAACTAAAAATTTAACCGATTACCGCAACACCTCGCACGAAGAATACTTGCAAAAAGCGCTTGAAGTTGCAGATGCAGACGAAAAAAATCAAATTTTGCGTCTTTACAAAAACTTCTATCAACTTTCTAAGCTTTCCGATGAAGAAATCGAGCAATACAAAAAGGAAGAAAACGTTGCTATAAAGAAAAAGCTGGAAGAAAAATTTAAAGCGCTTATACCATTCTTTATGAAAAAGGAAAAAAACCTAAAGATTCACCTTATTTTAGCGCCTATTTTCTTTTGTGTTTTTGTAGCGCTTACCGTTCTTGGATTCATTTATGAAAATACTTGGCTTATGGCTGGAGCAATTATTTTTATGGCGCTAACCTATTTAATGGGCAGAATTTTCTTTACAAATAGGCGTGCAAACAAGCTGTTTAACGCTTTGCTTGATATTTATGACGCGCTTGATTCCTTTGAACTTGACGTTGCAGCCATGCGCGAAACATTAGATTATATGAAGCTTTTAAGAAAGGGCTTTGAAGTAAAGAACAATAACAACTACTGCGAAGACGTGCTTGCAAAGCTATGCCAATTATTAACTGAAAGAGCAACTGAAAACGCGCGCAGATTTATTCTTTCGCACGCACTACTTAAAACTTTTGCTATGCAAATGCAAAATTTTGAAGAATAACAAAACAAAAGTTGCAATTTAATAACGATTTTGATATAATAACAAAGGTTTTGCAAGATATTTTGCAAAACCTTTTAAAACCTTATATGCGGGTATGGTGGAATTGGCAGACGCGTAAGATTCAGATTCTTATGTTCTAACGGACGTGCAGGTTCAAGTCCTGTTACCCGCACCAAAAAAAGACTGTAATTTTGATGCAAAATTGCAGTCTTTTTTAATTAAATCCGCCTGCGTCGGAATAAATCCACTTCGTGGATGAAATCACTTTGTGATGAAATCCCGCTAACGCGGGGTGTCGAGGTGCGGATTTGATTTCATCTGAGGTGCACACCGAAGATTTCATCCGAGTTCACTCGGATTTCATCCTGCAAAGCAGGATTTCATTAAATTTGTATGGCTTGCCAGGATTGTTTTTGTCCTTTCAAGCCTTTTTTGTTTTTAACGGTAAAATACAAATCGTTCACTTTATACCCTTATCGTTCAATTTATGGGGTATCGTTCAATCATTGATTCGCTGAATAAACGACTTGATTTTTGTTGCATTTCGTGTTATAATATAATTATTGAAGTGATATTTCGCCATTGTATCACTTACAAAAGGAGATTATAATATGAAAAAACTGTTATCTATACTCGTATTTGTCTTAACGTTATCATTTTTATCCTCGTGTGGTACAGTAGAAAAGAATATTACATTTTCCGGTGAAAGTTGGCAAACTCTATCAGTCGAAATATATTATTTAGAAGAAGCGTATTTAACACAAAGTGAAGCTCGTAATATTCGAGAAGAAAACACCCCTATATACATTTTGGACGCTTTAAACAATGGTGAAAAAATAAACGATTTAATGAATGAGATATCCTCTCTGACGTTTACCAAAGAGGTAATGTATTTCCCAGCTGCTGTAGATTGGGTTTATGCATTTGAGGAATATGTTATTTGTGTTGTTTATCCAAACGGATATGATATTATCGCTTCCAACGGTCAACTTTATTATTCTATTGACAAAAAAGGGAAAGAAGACTATACTTGTGGTCATTCTGACTATTCAGGAGAAACCGCTTGGTCAGACATTATCGAAAAATATATTCCTAACGATTAAGCAAAATATCGTTAAAATTGAACCATCTTTCCTAAAATGCACCCATTATAAAATGGTATCAAAATTTTAGATTACTCACAAAAACGACCTAATTCGAACCACTCGGATTAGGTCGTTTTTATTCAAACCGAAAGGCTTGGTATGTAATCGCGGCTTGCCGTGTATGTCATTTCGACTTGATTACATATAATTAAAATTGATTACATTTCGCTATTACGAATTCCATACACCGCCTCAGCGGTGATTTTTATTTTAGTACAATCATCCAAGCGCACGCCGTAGTGCCATTTTTATTGCAATTTTTTATAAATCAATTTATTTATCTTTATTTATCTTTTATCTTCATCTTCACTATACTCCAAAATATCGGCG
>JAFQBR010000096.1 GCA_017399665.1 Clostridia bacterium
CACGAACCAAATAGAAAATTTAGATTTTTACTATTATGGCGTAACTAAGGCAGATGAAGACAGCCACGTTAATTTAAATAAAGGTGGTTATATTACAAATATTGATGCAATTGGGGATATTAGAACTGTAACAATAAATTATGACTTTATAGATGCTGATGATCCTTTACTGCAAAATCAATACGGTTTTGGCTATTTAAAGTACCGCGTAAGTGAAAATTATATTGATAACCCAAACGATTACGGAAAAATTATTACAGCAGTTGGAAGAGATTACGTTATTGATTTAAGTAAAAACACAGGTGATTTTTTTATTAGCTTTTGGTCACCGCGCAAAGTTGAAATTAATTGTATAACTATCGATTACGCTGAAGAAACTTACGTTAAAAATAACGACGATTTTACAATTCAAATTATTTCTACAAATGACCTTCACGGTCAAATATCACAAACTGAAGACTACCCAGGCATCTCTTCCTTGACGGCAAAAATACAGTCGATAGCAAGCGAAGGCGATCAATATAATATACTTCTTGACCAAGGGGATTTATATCAAGGTACGGCAGAAGCAGGCCTTTCAAACGGATATAATATGGACGATTTCTTACTTCAAAATGGTTTTGAATCAACTATTTTAGGAAATCACGAGTTTGACTGGGGCGAGCAACGCATTATTGAACACGTTAACTACTCTACCGTATCGATTTTAGCAAATAACGTAAGATATACTGATAATAGTATTCCTGAATGGACTACTCCATATAAATTAATTTCAAGAAACGGCGTAAAAATTGGCATAATTGGCGCTGTTGGCGACGTTGAAAGCTCAATTTCTGCTTCTAAAATCAAAGGAATTAAATTTTTAACAGGGTCCGACCTTACAGAACAAATTAAAAATGATTCTATTGCCTTAAAGGAAATGGGGGCAGAATTTATTATCCTTTCACTACACGACGGCGCAGATAGAGCAAAATCAAACGGCGCGTCATATCTTCCCTACTATAACGTTGACGCACTAAGCGGTACACACGTTGATTTGGTTTTAGAAGGTCATACTCACCAACGCTATGCCTTTACCGACTCTAAAGGCGTATGGCACTTACAAAACCGCGGAAACGGCTCAAGCTTTTACGTTACAAAGATTGATTGTAATTATCAAAACGGCAAATATAGCCTATCTGTTCCCACTAGTCAAAATCCTTATTATTATACAGCAGATTTTTCTTATACTAATAATGTTATTGATGATATGGATTATTGGTATGAAATGAACGTTTACGGCAAAATCCAAAGTGAAGTTATAGGTAAGAACGTTCCATATATGGACGACGAGGTTTTTGAAGCTCTAACAGCAAAGTTGTATTATGAATTTGGGCTTAAAATGACTGAAGGCACTTCATACGAGCTAACGTTGGGCGGTGGATTTATTCGCACTCGCACCCCTTATAATTTATCAGGCGGAACAGTTTGCTACGGCGACGTATTTAATCTTCTTCCCTTTGATAACGATTTAGTGCTATGCTCTATAAAAGGTTCGGATTTAAAGAGTAAGTTTATATTAACCAGTGATTCAGATTATTTTGTATACGGAAATACCAACGTTAACTTAATAAATGATAGCCAAACTTATTATATTCTTACAGACAGCTACACAAGCGATTATTCCTACAATAACCTAACCGTTATTGAAAATTACACAATTAATAATAACATGTATGCTAGGGATCTTGTGGCGCAATATTTTAAAAATACTTATTTAAAATAAGCAAAAAAACACCCATACGGGTGTTTTTTAATGCAATTCTATATTGTTTTTTTTGATATATTCTTTAATTTTTTCTATTGACTTTTTTTCTATACGTGAAATATATGAACGAGAAATTTTAAGTAACGAGGATACTTCTCTTTGGCAAAGCGGTCTATTACCTTTAAGTCCAAAGCGCAAAACAATAACAGTATATTCGCGGTCATTTAGGCAAGCTCTTATTGTTTTTAAAAGCTTTTCGTAAAACAAATTTTGTTCTACCTGACTTAATACGCTTTCTTCATCAATAGAAAGTAAATCCATTAAGCTTAGCTCGTTTCCTTCTTTATCGCACCCAACTACTTCAGAAATTGATACGTTAGCTTTATATTTTTTATTGGCACGCAAAAGCATTAATATTTCATTTTCAATACAGCGCGCCGTATAAGTAGCTAACTGAACGCCTTTAGAAATATCATAGCTGTTTATTGCTTTAACAAGCCCGATTGTTCCAACAGAAATTAAATCGTCGTTATCGTAAGCTCCTTGATATTTTTTTACAATATGGGCAACAAGCCTTAAATTATGTTTAATTAGCTTTTCTTTTGCATCGTTATCACCGTTTTTAAATGCAATTAAATATTTACGCTCCTCCTCTTTAGATAGAGGCTTAGGAAAACTATCACCCCCAATAGATGCACAAAAAAAGATGATTTTTCCAACAATAAAAGATAAAAAATCGGCAAGCATATACATTTCTCCATAAATAAAATGTATGTTCTTGTCGATTTTTATATTCTTAAAGTTATTATTTCCTTAAAATATCACCTTTTGACAGTTTTACATCTGTATAAAGCTTTAATTTTTGCTGAACAAGCTTTGCATCAACAACTTCGTAGCCCTTTTCATCGTAAAGTTTTTCAACTATAATTTTTTGATTAAAGCTAGCGCTCGGAGAAAGAACCTCTAAACAATCGCCCTTTGCAAATCTATTGCGCATTTCAATTATTGAATATTTCCCCTTTTCATCACAACCGCTATCTAAAACAAAGGCAATAAAGGTTCTATCCCCTCTACTTTGTGAATCATCATAATTTACCGTTTGGTCATTTGCACCTAAAGTATATGCAGTTGTAAAGGCGCGATGCGCTGTTTTAGCAAGTTCTTCTTCAAATAATTGATTGTTTTTATAAGTTACACCGATCTTTTCATATTCATCAATAGCACGGCGGTAAGCGTTTATTACTGTTGCTAAATAATATTCACTTTTCATTCTTCCTTCAATTTTCAAAGAACAAGCGCCACTTTTATAAAGCTCGTCTAAATAACTTATAAGGTTTAGGTCTTTGCTATTAAAAATATACGTTCCGCGAGAATCCTCTTCAACGGGTAAAAATTCGCCATCAATCTTAGATTTTTCACGTATTTCGTATTCCCATCTACAACATTGAACACATGCGCCACGGTTACTATCCCTACCAGAAAGATAATTAGAAAGTAAGCATCTTCCACTATAGGAAATACACATTGCTCCGTGCGCAAAGACCTCAATTTCGCCTCCGCAATATTCAGCAATTTCTTTAACTTCTTTTAAAGAAAGCTCGCGCGCTAAAACAATACGCTTAACTCCTTGATCTACCCAAAACTTTGCAGAATATTTATTTAAAGTGCTAGCTTGGGTTGAAAGATGAATTTCTAAACCTTTAGCACATTCGTTTATTAGAGCTACAATGCCAGGATCAGAAACAATTACGGCGTCTACTTCAATTTCTTTTAAATAGCATAAATAATCACTTAAATGTTCAAAATCTGCATTTTTTGCTAAAATATTAACTGCAACGTAAAGCTTTTTATTTCTTTCGTGCGTATATTGTACGGCTTCTTTAAGTTGTTCTCTATCAAAGTTTTCGCTTAAAGCGCGCAAGGAAAACACAGTACCGCCAACGTAAACGGCATCCGCTCCAAAATAAAGTGCTGTTTTAAGTTTTTCAAAATTGCCAGCTGGGGCAAGTAATTCAAAGTTTTTCATATCAATATATCATTCGTTAAAATAAGCAATTAAAACACCGTCTCCGGCGTCAATAACAGTAGTCGTATAATTTTCATCTTGTGTAAGCTCGTCGATAAAAGCACGCATATTTCTAACAATTGTCATATCGCGATGTGGCGGTTTTTCAGCCTCAACAAGCCCTCTAAATAGGACGTTATCGGCAAATAACACTCCACCTTTTACAAGTAATCGCTTAAGTTCGGGCAAATAATCGTAATAACGCGCCTTCGCTCCATCTAAAAATATGAAATCAAAGCCCGGATCTAAAAAGCGTATAACGTCACCAGCATCACCAAAATACATTGTTGTTTTATCTAAGTGATTATGCTTTTCAAAGTTGACTTTTGCCTCTCTGTAACTTTGCTCGTTAGCTTCTATGGTAACAAGCTTAGCATTTTTACATACGTCTAACATGCAAATACCGCTCATTCCCGTAGCCGTTCCGATTTCAAGTATTTTTTTAGGTTTTTTAATTTTTAAAGTCAAAAGCAAAAGATTTAGGCTCTCATCTAAAATGGTCGGTATACCCTGCGCTTTATATTCTTTGCGCATCCTTTCAATATCTTTATCTATTACAACTTTTACCTTTGATTGTGTAAATTCACTCATTTTTTTATCCAATTACACCTTAGTAATTACAGGAACTATCATTGGTGTATTCTTCGTCTTTTTGTAAATATAGTTTTTTAATGTTTTTCTTATTTTATGTCTAATTTCTGAAGTATCGCCAATATCTTTTAAGTCAAACTGCTCTGCTGTTTTATAAATAAGAGCTTTGCATTCCTTTATTTGTTCTTCGCTAAGCACAACGCCCTTTAATATAAAGGCGGGATCTTGAACAAGCTCTGCAGACTCATCTGATACAAATGTTAATGCAACGATAATTCCATCTTCTGCTAAATGAATTCTATCGCGAATTAATGAATTTGTGTCATCAATAGTCAAACCGTCAACTAGTTTACTGCCAGCATGGAATTGTTCGCCTTTTTTCATTGATTTATGTGAAAGCTCTACGGTATCGCCAATATCACAGATAAGCATGTTGCTTTCTTTCATACCAAGCTCTTTAGCTAAACTGCAATGTTTTTTAAGATGTCGGTATTCGCCATGAATGGGAATAAAGAACTTTGGTTTTAAAAGAGAATGCAAAATTTTAAGTTCTTCTTGGCAGGCATGACCTGAAACGTGGATGCTGTTAAGATCATCATAAATAACCTCTGCACCCTTTCTATACAAGTTATTGATTACATTATAAATGCTTCTTTCATTACCAGGAATGGGGCTTGCAGAAATAATTATTGTATCGTTATGATCTATCTTAACTTGATTAAAATCATCAGAAGCCATTCTGCTTAAAGCGCTCATTGGCTCGCCTTGACTACCCGTTGAAATAATAACTAGGTCTTTGTCTTGTATGTTTTTTATCCTATCAATGTCAACCAAAACGCCATCTGGAATATACAATTCACCAATTTTTGATGCAGTTTCAGCAACGTTAACCATACTTCTGCCTAAAAATGCAACCTTTCTTTTGTATTTTGATGCAAGGTTTAATATTTGTTGCACGCGATAAACGTTGCTTGCAAAAGTAGCAATAATTAAACGCTTTTTCAAGTTTGCAGAAAAGATTTTATCTAACGTTTCACCAACCACGTGCTCGCTCATTGAATAACCGCTACGCTCTACGTTAGTTGATTCGCACATAAATAAGAGAACGCCCTTTTTGCCTATTTCAGAAAAACGTGTTATATCTACTATTTCGCCATTAATAGGGGTTAAATCTACCTTAAAATCTCCCGAATGAACAATTACGCCAACAGGTGTTGTTATTGCAAGAGCACAAGCGCCGGCGATTGAGTGGTTTACGTTGATAAATTCAACAGAAAAGCAACCCAACTTAACTTTGCTTGCAGGTTTTACGCAATTAAGCTTTATGCCCTTTACGTTTTGCTCACGAAGTTTATTTTCTGCAAGAGCAAGAGTTAGTTTTGTCCCATATACTGGAATTTTAACATCTTTTAATAAGAAAGGTAATCCGCCAATATGGTCTTCGTGCGCATGAGTAAGCACAATTCCGCGCACTCTATCAATATTATCTATAACGTAAGTGGTATCAGGTATAACAAGGTCTATACCTGGCATATCCATCGAAGGAAAGGTCAAACCAACGTCAACAATGATGATATCATTGCCAAACTCAAAGGCGGTCATATTTTTACCTATTTCCCCTACACCACCTAAAAAACGGATTTTTAAATTGTTTTGTTTATGTTTCATTTTTCTCCAATATAATTATTTTTTTTCAGCTAAAAAAGAGCGTGTTTTTGCGCGCTCTTTTTCTTTTGCAACTAAATTTCGTATTCTTTTATACTTGCAAGCAATTTTTCTTTAACTTCTAAATTTTTTGCAAGTTTTACTCTTTCGGCATCAACTACTTGTTTAGGTGCTTTAGCGGCAAAACCAGGATTATTAAGTCTGCCCTCTGCAAAAGCGATATCTTTCTCAACCTTTGCTAGCTCGCCTTTTAAACGTGCTATTTCCTGTTCAATATCAACAAGTTCACCAAGAGGAATGTAAATTTCGTAACCAGGTAGCATTACTGAAAGCACTTTTTCGTTAATATCTGATTTATTATCTACAAACTTAATTGATGAAACACCTGCAAGCTTTTCGATATATGAAGCTGTACGGTTAATAAGCTTTTTGTCTTCCGTAACAATGTAAACGTCTATTTTCTTTGACATAGGTGCATTAACTTGTGCACGGATATTTCTTAAGCCTTTAATTATATCCATAACTGTTTCGCAAGCAGCTCTATCTTTACGGTAAACAAATTTCTTATTGTATTTGGGGAATTCAGAAATCATAATACTTTCTTCAGCCCCAGGAATATTTAAGTAAATTTCCTCTGTAATAAAA
>JAFQBR010000097.1 GCA_017399665.1 Clostridia bacterium
CACTTATTCTTGTTTTTTCTAACGGCGGAATTTTCGCTAAAGCTCAAATTACGAACGCTTTTGCCTTGCAAAAGTGTTCTCTGCCTCGTGCTAACGGCATCAAAAAACCCAACCGCAAAAAGCGATTGGGTTTTTTGGTGCCGCTGGCCGGGGTCGAACCGGCACGGTGTTGCCACCGAGGGATTTTAAGTCCCTTGCGTCTGCCTGTTCCGCCACAGCGGCGTGGCTTAAGTTAACGAATGAAATTATAAACTATTTTCTTTTTCTTGTCAACAATTTTTAAGCGATTTATAATATTATTTTTACATTTTTTTGCAACTTTTTTATTTTTTTGTACTCTTTAGCTAGTTGCTCTTAATTTTTTACTATTTAACATGATAGAAAGGGGGGCTATCGAAACAGCTCCCCTTACGTATATTACTAAACTTTTATTGTTTAAACCTTATGCTAACGGATCTACTTCTATTTCAACAATAAAGCAGTCTGCACCATCTACAACGTCAAAACGGTAACCTGTTGCGCCAATTTCTTCTAAAGAACGGGCAAGACCTTGTTCTTCGCCACTAGGCGCGCCAACAAGCGCATCCATTACGATTTGACCGATAGCTTCGTTTATTTTATTTACCGTACCTGTTTTTAAAAGTTTGTTTAAGGTGTTAAATAAGTCGCTAGTGTCTTCTGCATTTAAACTGTTAACGGTGAATGCGTTGTGCGTTACTTTATAACCAAAGTTCCCCTCTTTTTTAACGTTTACCGTTGAAGATATGTAAATTGTATTGGGTATTTTTGTTTTTAAAAAGTCTAATTTACCTAGATTTTCCTTTAATGGAGCAATATCAAGGGCAATAACAACGTTTACAAGTGTGTTTTCACTATCTACAATAGTAAAATCAATTTGCTTTAAATCAATGGTAAGCTCTTGACCGCCAAGCTCCATTTCACCTTGCATTTCTTGTTGAATAAGTGTTTGAGCCAAAGCACCAACCTGCTTTTCTTTAAGGCTTATTTCAGTTTTTATTTCACTTGGTAGATTATCAAAATCTACAACGTAATTACCATCTGGTGAAACTTGAATTAAATCTTCAACTGCACTGTTGATGATACCTTCTACATCTACCATATCATCTGCCGAAAAGGCGTTGGGGCAAAGATTTGCTTCATCTACCTCTTTTGTTAACGTTCTAACGTGTCCAATGGTTTTAAAGACGTCTATTCCAAGCATAGTATTGCCGTATGCTTGAACGCCTGTTAGCAATAAAACGCAAATGATTACAAGAAAAATAACAAGACCTAACAGCCTTTTTAAAAGTCCTTTAATAAATTTCATACTAACCTTCCTTCTTTCTATTTACAATTCACTTGTAATTACTTTGATTATAGCACAGCAAAAGGTTAAAATCAAGCAAAAGTTAAAAATTAACGACATATTTCGCATTTATCTACTTTTTTAACAAAATAAAATTTATTTTAGAAGGATAAATTTTTAATAATCGCTTTACTTTGCTCCTTTTTTGATATATAATTACTTTGATTTGAGGTAATTTATGGAACAAAGTAGTATTGAAAAAATTTTAGATGAAAACAACCAAGAAAATGTAATTTTATACGACGATAAAAATAATCCTGTTGAATTTTCTCAGGTTGCGGTTATTCCACTTAACGAAAAGATTTACGTTATTTTAGCGCCCGTTAACAAAGTACCAGGCGTTAACGAAAACGAAGCTTTGGTCTTTGCTGTTGAAGAAATAGAAGACGAGGATTGTCTTGTTATTGTTGATGATGAAGAGATTATAATCAAGGTTTTTGACGTGTATTACGATTTACTTAGAGAAGAAGGCATTATGAATTAATTGTTGACCAATAATGACCTTGTTTATTCTTTAAAATGGAGTGTTTTTTATGAGTCGTTCACACTTTTTAGATTTAATTGTTTATCAAGTTTACCCCCGCTCTTTTTGCGATTCTAACGGCGACGGAATTGGCGATCTTAAAGGGCTTAAAGAAAAGCTAGACTACCTTTCTGCCCTTGGCATAAATGCAATTTGGCTTTGCCCTTGCTATAAAAGCCCTAACTACGATAATGGGTACGATATAGCCGATTATCGCGCTATAGCCGAGGATTTTGGTTCTTTTGAAGACTGGCAAGAGCTTGCTCGTGATATGCATTCACGCGGAATGAAGCTTATTATGGACCTTGTTGTAAACCATACTTCTTCTGAGCATGAATGGTTTAAACAGGCACGCTCATCACGCGAAAACCCATACCACGATTATTATATATGGGCTGAAAAACCGCTTACCGATTGGAATTCCGTTTTTGGCGGAAGCGCTTGGGAATATAACGAGCAAACAAAGGAATATTATTTACATTCTTTTGCCATTCAACAACCCGACCTAAATTGGGAAAATCCAAAGGTAAGACAGGAAGCCTGCGATATAGTTGATTTTTGGGTTAACCTTGGGGTTGACGGCTTCCGTTGCGACGTTTTAGACTATATTTCAAAGGATTTTGAAAAGGGCTTAATGTTTAACGGACCAAAGCTTCACGAATACATTAAACAGCTGTTTGGGCGTGAAGAGGTTAAGCATATTTTCACTATTGGCGAATGTCAGTCAGATGAAAAAAGTATTTACGATATTTGCGGTGAAGACCGAGATGAGCTAACCACCGTTTTTCAGTTTGACCATATTCACTTTGGTCGATCAAACAAGTACACACCTGCCCCGTTTAAATACGAGCAAATTCGCGACTGCTTAATAAAATGGCAAAACTTCGCGCAAGAAAAAGGGCTTTTATACGCGCTTTTTACTGATAACCACGATCAGCCATTCTATCTTTCACGCCTTGGTAACGACCAAGAATTAAGATATGCCTGCGCTACAATGTACGCAACGATGTTTTATACCCTAAAAGGTATTCCATTTATCTATCAAGGTCAAGAATTTGGTAGCGTTAACTCTAAATTTAACAATATTTCTGCCTTTAACGATATTGAAACTGTTAACTATTTTAACGAAAACAAAGACAAAAAAGATATTTCAGTTTTATTAAACGAAATAAACTACGGTAGCCGTGACAACACAAGACGTCCGCTAGCTTGGACAAGAGATAAAAATACAAACTACGGCTTTACTTCAGGAAAGCCTTGGCTTGCTATGCCAACGCGCGCTGATGAGGTCAACCTTGAAAACGATCTAAAAAGTTCAAGATCCATTTTTGCTTTCTATCGCAAGCTTTTAGAAATGCGACACGCGCTAGACGTTTTACGCCACGGCAGTTTTAAGGACCTAACCTATAATGAAGAAGGCTATTTTATGTTTGAAAGAAAGCTGGATAATCAACTTGTTACAGTTATTATTAACTTCGATAAAAAGAAGAAGCTCCCCTATTTAAAAGAGCTTAAAAAACGCGCTAAGCAAATTCTTTCCAACTTCGACGGCGTATCCTTATTTAACACGCTAAAGCCATTTGAAATAGCAGTATTTTTAGAGGAAATTTAAACAAAATAAAACAAAAAACCGCGGTACAGGTCGATTATCGGCACTTTCCGCGGTTTTTTAATTTTACAAAATTATTACTTTTTGTTTGCGTGTTTAAAATATAATTTATCGTATTCGGCAAAAACGGCATCCAAAATTTCATCAT
This sequence comes from Clostridia bacterium, assembly GCA_017399665.1. Next base: position 3,647 of record JAFQBR010000097.1, read on the forward strand.
CTAAAACAAGCTCGAATGAAGAGTTTTCTTTTCCGTCTGCTATTACTTTAAACACTAAAGCTTCATCTTGATCCATACCTTCAAGTAAAACCACAGGCTGCATAATAACGTAAAAATTACCTTCGTATGCAATACCTGCTATTTCTTGAAACTCAATATCTTCGCCGTTTGCAGAGCGCAAGGTTATAATGTTTTCGTCCATAGTTATCTCCTTATAATATATCTTATTTGTATTTTATTCATCTAAGGTAAGTACGCAAAGCGTTTCTACTCCCTTGCATTGGGCAAACATATCGTATCCGCAAAGATAAGATATTTTATATCCGCTTGGCATAGCTTCGCCATTTTGCATATCTACAACGCGTTCTACCTGTTTTTTAAGATTATTTTCTTCATAAGCAAGCGTTCCGCCGATTATACCAATATCTCTTGCAAGCGTTTGCGGGCTACAAGAAACGTAAACTATCTTTTTAGGTCTTGCTTTTTTTACTGCTAAAGCTACGCTCTTATCAAGCCCCTTTCTTGGTGGATCAAGCACAAGGACGGCTTCTGGGTTTTGACTAATAATAGTTGGCAACACCTCCTCGCAAGGAGAACAGATAAACTGAGTGTTTGTTATGCCGTTATCTTTTGCAAGCTTATTTGCGCAATCTATTGCCTCACTTACAATTTCTACGCCAATAACTTTGTTTGCCTGTTTGGAAAGCATTGCGGTAAGTAAACCCGCTCCGCAATAAGCGTCAATAACTGTATCACAGTTTCCAACAAGGTCTAAAACCCTTTGGTAAAGTCTTATTTTTACGTTATCGTTTACCTGCATAAATGATGCAGGGCCAATGCTATATTTAATTTGAAGAATACTGTCTTCTGCAAATTCTTTGCCGTAAAGATGAATATATTCATCAGATAAAATCACGTTGTCTTCGCGTGTTTTTACGTTTAAAAATAGCGAATAATCGACCCCGAGCGCCACTTTTAGCAATTCTTGAAGATAATAAAGGGCTGGCAATTTGTTAGAGGTTGCAACGATTATTACTATAAATGAAAGCCCTACTTTTTTAACCACGATATGGCGAAGAAGCCCTGTGTGAGTTTCTTCATTGTATGCCAAAACCTTTTTATCTTGTATGTACTTTCTAATTGCAGTTATAACCTTTTTACACCATTCACCGTGAATAATGCAGTTATCAATATCCACCACCCTATGGCTGTTAAGGGCAAAAAAGCCTATTTTTACGCCATCTTTGGTATCGCGAATTGGAAGCTGAAGTTTGTTTCTATAATAAAATTCTGGGCAACTTGCAACCGTCTTTATAGGCGCTGTTTGAACGTGAGCAATCTTTTTTATGGTGTTTGAAATTAGTTCGCTTTTAATTACAAGCTGACGGTTATAATCAACGTGCATAAGCTGACAGCCACCGCATTTTTGAAAAACCGGGCATTTGGCTCTTACCCTTTCTTCGGCAGGAGTCAAAACCTCTTCAATACGCGCAAAGGCAATATTTTTATTAACTTTAAGCACTTTAAAGCGTACTTTTTCGCCGGGAATAGCAAACGGAAGAAATATTGTCATTCCCTCCATTTTAACTATGCCTTCACCCTCACTTCCGTAAGAACAAACAATTCCCGTTAAAATATCGTTTTTCTTCATGATAGCCTCATAAAAAGTACAACGCGGTATTCATTAACCGCGTTGAGTAGTTAACATTATTAAAGTTTGGCTTTGTCACAACAAACGGTTGATAAAAGAAGTTTTATCTCTTAAAAAAATCAACCATTGTTTGCGAGATCGCCTAAAGTTTTAATCTTTTTACTATTACGTCCATTGACTGTTGAAATCTTACCATAAGCCAGTCGTAAACAAAGAAGACTATTATTCCGCCAATAATTAAAACGTAATGAATATATTTTTCTATTAGCTGGTTTGGCGCGGTAAACATTTTTGTTGCAAAGTACATTACGTACAGCGTACCTACAAACCAAGCCGTTTTTATTATTGTTGCAATTATTACGTTGATTTTATATCTTTTTTGAAGATGATTTACAAGTGGATGAAGCCCAAAAAACATTGCAAAGGGTATTATTACCTGAAGCCTAAAGCCTGTTAATAATAACGATAAAATTGCAGTTGCTAAATATGCTAAAAATCCCCCTAACCTGTACCCTTTTGAAAGTGGCATCATAAGAGCAAGACTTGCTAAGAATAGACAGGATAGGTCTAACACCTCAATATACGCGCCAAGCACAAGCAATACTATTGCCAGCGCAGAGGACATAGCAGATAAAGCAATAACCTTTGAATACTTCATAGCAAAAAACTACCTACATGAGTTACAGCAACAGTTAAGCATAATATTACACATTGCAACACGGCAACAGTAATCTGCGCAACTGTCTCCCCCCATCATTTCGGTGGGTTCTTCGTAGCTATTTCCCCTTTGTGCATTGCCAGACTTATTCCAATTATCGTTTTGGGAATTCTGTTTTGCGTTTTGAGCGTTAAAATCCATTTGACGGCAAAGTTTATCGTATGCCGTTTTATATTTTTCGTTAGTACCATCCATAGAAATAGCAATTTCTAACTGTTTTTTACTTTCGTTTACCCAATTTTTTCTGTAAAAAACAACTGACTGTAAATAATGCCATTCTGCGCTTCTTTCGCTAAAATTATCAAGCTCGGCTTGCGCTTCGTTGATTTTTCCGCTTTTAATAAAAGAGTCTACTTTTGCAAAAGACTGAGCGCGATCTTCGGTTGAAGAATGCTCTTTACGGTAATCTTTTATTTCGTTGTATGCATTGTTAAGTTCGGTGAGCTTTCTTGCTGCTTCGTTGCCAGCTTCGCCTTCCAAAAATCTATCGTTTTGAAGCTTTGTGCGATATGCAAGATATGCCTGATAAAGCTCTTCATCAGACACGTTTTCATCTACACCTATAATTTGATAATATTTTTGAATTTCGGTCATTTTATTATTTATTTCCTTTTTGGTCTTTTAAAAGTACCTTCTTTGTAATACCAACCGTTCCTCTTGTAGAAATGTTCCTTATAAGGTCTGCGTTAAAGCCAAAGCGTAAATTTTGAAAATTACTTTCTATTCCGCTTAAGGTTGCAGACATTATAAATGAAATTTCTTCGCCCTTCTCTTCTTTTAATTTTGCGTAGCTTTCACTTCCGTATGCGTAGAAAAATGGATTATAGTTGCCTTTTTTTATATCTTTATCGTAATCGTCTAGCGCGTCAATCAAGTAAATCCATTTACCGAAGTTGTAAAAATAACCTTTTGTAAATTCGGTGGAGTATTGCCCTAAAAGTGAAGTGGAAATTTCTTCAAGCATTGTTGCAAATGGGTGAGCTATTTTATCTATGCTCTGTTCCTTTGCCTTTTCAAGCTCGAATAGCTCGCTATAATTTCTTTTTACTATTTCAACAAGCTCTGGGTGTTTTTTTGCGCTTTTTTTAAACCCGCGTGACAAAAATAGCTTTGCCATTCTGCCCCTGCCGTTATCTTGAATATCGTCTTGAATTTTAAAATAAGCCAATATAACGTTAAGCGCGCCAAGCGTTATAGAAATATCGTCCGGTCTTGCAATCGGGCGCTTTGTTATGGGGTGAATTACACAATGCTCGCGCTTAATGGTAACGTCCGTTTTGGTAAGGTTGTGAACAACCGCGCTTAAAAAAGCTATATCGTACGTTAAAGAAAATCTTGCGCATTGTCCTGCACACTTACCTATGCTTTTACAAACACCGCAGTATAACGCTTTATACAGCGTGTCGTCCTTCATATAAAGATAGGGAGTGTCAGGTTTTACGTAGCCAAACATTATTTTTTACGCTCCGGGGTATAAAGTCCAATCTTTTTATATACTTTTGCAAGCATCTTTGATGCCATATAGTATGCCTTTTCTCTGCCGTCTAGCATAATCTTATCTAAATATGCCTTGTCAGCCATAAATTCTCTCTTCTTTGCATCTATTTTACAAACAGTTTCGGCTACTGCTTCGCCAACTTCAAGCTTAAATACACCGTAACCAACGCCGGCAAACTGTTTTTCTATCTCTTCAAAGGTCTTGCCTGTGAATACGCTATAAATACTCATAAGATTGCTAATGCCGGGGCGGTTTACGTCGTAGCAAATGCAGTTTTCACTATCGGTAACTGCGCGTTTAAACTTTCTTATAATAGTATCTTTATCGTCTGCCATAGAAATGAAAGCGTTTTCGTTAGGGTCGCTTTTACTCATTTTATGTTCAGGGTCTTGAAGGCTCATGATGTTTGCGCCAATTTTTGGAATAATCCCTTCTGGCACGGCAAACGTAGGACTGTATCTGTTATTGAAGCGAACAGCTAAATCCCTTGCAATTTCTAAGTGTTGCTTTTGGTCTTTGCCAACGGGAACAACCTCTGCATTATAAAGCAAAATATCAGACGCCATAAGCACGGGGTAATCCATAAGCCCCATATTTACGTTATCTGCATGATTTTTTGATTTATCTTTATACTGCGTCATTCTTGCAAGTTCGCCAGGATAAGTCATTGTGTTTAGCACCCAAGTTAATTCTGCATGCTGTGGCACGTGGCTTTGTACGAACATTACAGATTTTTCGGGATCTACACCGCAAGCAAGATAAAGAGCCAGTAGTTCTACCGTTCTTTGGCGTAAGGTAGCGGGAACTTGGCGTACTGTTAAAGTATGTAAATCTGCAATAGAATATATACATTCGTATTTATCTTGAAGGTCTACCCAATTTTTAATTGCACCAATATAGTTTGCAATTGTGGGTATTCCTGACGGTTGAACGGCGCTAAACAGCCTTGCTTTTTTCTCTTCCATAATATGCTCCTACCTTTGCTAAGCAAAGGAAAAATTCAATAAATAGAAAGTTCGGCAGGTAAAAACTTACCCGCCTTAACGTTTGTTGTTATTTTGTTGTTAGGAATTTACTTTGCAGTAAAAAACCTATTAATCACAAAGTTCTGCTAAGAACGCGGGTAAAGCTTCTTTTGAGCTTGATATTGTTAAAACAAACTTAACACCGTATTCAGCGGTAAGCTTCTTTGCTTCACAAACAAAGCTTTCTAATGCTTCGGGTGCGCAGTCAGCAATTCTTAAAATACCGTCGATAAAGATATATTCGATATCGCTATTGCCAGCCATAAGACCGTCAATAAAACCAACGAAGCCTGGAACACCTGCGATTGCGTAATCTTCTGTGTATACGCAACGAACGTTAAAGTCTATATTTGCAGAATATGATTTTTTCTGCTGAATGAAAACAACGTTACCCTTTGCGGTTGCTACGCTGTTATTAACTGAATCTAAAATTATTTTTGTTTTGCCGGTGCCCTTTTCACCGTAAATTACCTTAATCATCTGAGTAGTCCTCCGATTGCAATATTTTCTGTATATATATAATACACTATTTTATTAAGTTTTTCAAGAGGAAATCTAAAAAAAAATTGTTTTTTTTAAACTTTTTCTCTCTTTTTTTAAGCAAAAAGCAACTTTAAAAATGTTTTTTTATATTTTATTGGAAAAAGTTGCTTTTTTACTGTTAAATTTTAGCTTTTTAAAATTAAATAAAGATCAGCCGGTTCTAAAATTACTCTTCGCTTGAAGCTAGCTTCTTTTCTCTGTCTGCAATAGCAAGAGCGTCAACCATTTCTTCAATTTCGCCCATAATAAAGTCAGGCAAATTGTATAACGTCATACCAATTCTGTGGTCGGTTACCCTACCTTGTGGGAAGTTATAAGTTCTAATTCTTTCACTTCTATCCCCCGTACCAACTTGGCTTTTACGGTTTTCGGCATATTCGCTCATATACTTGGTGTTGTAATAATCGTACACGCGTGATTTTAGAACTTTCATTGCCTTTTCGCGGTTTTTTATTTGCGAACGCTCGTCTTGGCAAGTAACTACAATACCTGTTGGTATGTGAACCATTCTAATAGCAGATTCCGTTTTATTAATATGCTGACCGCCTGCGCCACTTGAACGGCAGGTTTCAATGATTAGGTCTTTTTCTTCAATATTAACTTCTACGTCTTCTACCTCGGGAAGCACCGCCACCGTAGCTGTTGAAGTGTGCACTCTGCCCTGAGATTCAGTTTCGGGTACGCGTTGTACACGGTGAACACCGCTTTCGTATTTTAACTTGCTGTATGCGCCCTTACCGTTTATAGAAAAGGTAACCTCTTTAACACCGCCAAGCTCTGTTTCGTTGATGTCGATTTCTTCAACCTTCCAACGCTTGCTTTCTGCAAAACGGGCATACATTTTATAAAGAATTTGAGCAAATAATGCAGCCTCTTCCCCGCCTGCGCCACCGCGGATTTCCAAAATAACGTTCTTATCGTCGTTGGGGTCTTTGGGAAGAAGAAGAATTTTTAATTCTTCAACCAAGCTTTCAAGTTGTTTTTTACACTCGAAAACCTCTTCTTCTAAAAGGCTTTTCATATCGGGATCACTTTCAATAAGCAGGCTTTCTTCTGCAGCAATTTTATCTGCTTCCACCTTCTTATATTCAATGTATTTGTTTACCGTATCTTCCATATCTGCGCGTTCTTTTGCCATCTTTTTCCATTCGTCCATTTTAGCAATTACGGCAGGATCTGCAATTTTTTCGGTAAGCAGGTCATAGCGTTGCTTTATACCTTCAAGTTTTTCTATCATAATTAACCTTCAATTATTTTTTTTGCGCTTTAACCATGCGCTCTATACCTGAAATATCCTTCTTGATTTCGATATTTACAAAGTTTTCTTCTAGTAAATTTTTAATATCTTCAGCCTGGTTTATACCAAATTCCATAAAGAGAAGTCCGCTGTCGTTTAGCTTGCTTGCACTCTCTTTGGCAATTATTCTGTATATATCAAGTCCGTCTGCTCCACCGTCTAATGCAAGGCGTGGCTCGAAGTCTTTAACTTCTTTATCTAGCCCATCAATATCAGCCGAAGGAATGTATGGGGGATTGCTTACGATAACGTCATACGAGCCTTCAATGTTTTTAAATAAATCGCTGTGAATAAACTCTACCTGCGCGTTATTTAAAGTTGCGTTTTGCTTTGCAAGCTCAATAGCGCCTTCGCTTATATCACTAGCAGTAAGCTTTGCGCCTGTTTTGGTTGCTAAAGTAATAGCAATAGCACCGCTACCCGTGCATAAATCAAGCACCTTGTCCCCATCCTTTACACTTTCCATAACCCAAGAGCAAAGCTCTTCAGTTTCAGGTCTAGGGATAAGCACGCGCTCGTCTACCTTTATAGTTAATCCGTAAAAATCGGTGTCGCCAACAATGTACCAAAGTGGCTTTCCCTCTGCCCTTTGATTTGCATAATCAAACGCCTTTTCAACAACTGACGGAAGTATTAAAGTTGTATTTTTACTTAATTCTGAACGATTGATTTTTGTAAGTAAACTTACAATCCATTCGCCATCGCTTTGTTCTATGCCCTTTTCACTTAAAATTTTATTGACCTTTTCAAGTAAAACGTTTGCCTTTAATGCAGTTACAAACTGCTCTTCAGGTATGGTGGGATCGGCATCCATTTCAAGCACCTTTTTAAATGCCGTAATGGCAACTTCAAGCATACCGTCGTCTGGTTCTCTTGTGGTAATTCTTTGAAGAGCAAGACCGGGCGCTTTTAAGGGAAGAACTAACGGGCTTTGAGTTTTAGAAAGAACCTTTAATAGCTCGTAAGAAAGCCCCGCCACCACGGGCAGTAACGCCATTTTTAAAAGCATACGCCAAATGCCTTCTACCGCTAAAAAGGTGTTTGCAACAGAGAACACTAAAATAGAAACTAGCATAACGAAGAAAAGGAAGGTCGTTCCGCAACGGTCATGCACTCTTCTGCAAGAACGGGCGTTTTCTACAGTTAAATCCAGCCCTTTTTCGAAGCAGGTTATAGTTTTATGCTCTGCCCCGTGATACATATACGTTCGCCTAATATCTTTCATTAATGAAGTTAGCAAAATATAGCAAACGAATATAAATATTCTTACAAAGCCTTCTATTAAATTATACCAAAATGAAGTGTTGTTTATAGATGCAAGCTTTGCTATCCAATTGGTTACTATTTGGGGGAGCATTACGAATAATACTGCTGCAAGCCCAACGCCTAAAATAAGCGCAACCGTTGTAACAACACCCATAATATCTACGTGAAGCTTTTGAGCAAGCCACTTTTCGAATTTTGATGGCTCTTCCTCTTCGCCGTAAACCTCTGCAGAGCGCATAAGCGTTTTACTACCGCCAACCATTGAGTCTACGAAATTGACGATACCGCGAATTATGGGCAAACGCAAAAATAAAGGCTTTTTGTCAGGCGGTGTAAGTCTTTTTGTTTCCAACCTAATCTTTCCTTCTGCATCGCGAACAGCGGTAGCCATAGCCGTTCTACCACGCATCATAACCCCTTCAAGCACCGCTTGACCGCCGATAGAGGTCTTTTTTACTGATTTTTCTTTTTTACTCATATTTATACCTATAAGTTTTCTTGCAAAACGTTAACGTATATGCAAGAAAATACGTTTACAAATTAAGTCCAATGCGTTTTGGGCGCAACTTTCCCCATCTTTTTGCAAATTTTAACATAAAATAGGTAAAGTTTCAGTTAATAAATAACAGCATTTAGAAATAATAATAAAGAGTATCACCCAAAGCACAAGCTAAAGGCGAAATCTTATTTTAATTGGCGATGTCACAAACAATGGTTGATTTTGTTTAAGGTGATAAAATTACTTTAGTTAAAGACTAAAATAAGTTTTAGATGCGAGTAAGAGGCGGCATTTGTAAATTTTTGCAAGGAAGCGTACTTGCCGTACGTTGGAATTGTAAAAATTTGCAAATAACAAACTATTACGAAGTATATAAAACTTATTTTATCAACCCTTTGTTGTGA